>JAHFDS010000505.1 GCA_023248855.1 Myxococcales bacterium | reverse complement strand
GTACCACGCGTCACGCTACGCGAATGGCGCGCCCCCGAAGACCCTCATGCCAGAGATCGGGCGACCGCGTCCCGCCCTGCGTTTGGTCGGGTGATCGTGTCGTCGAAATGGAGCCGCACCCGATCGCTTTCCCACCATCGTCGAGCTACTCGCGCTCACCGCCTTGCGGATGGCCGCATTTCGTCATGGAATGGCTCGAGGGGCGGGGCCTGGAGGAGGATCTCCGTGCCCGGAGGCGGTTCTCTCCAGCCGTGCCGAACTCATCGAGGCCGCGCCGAACGAGACGCAGGAGTGGGACCTGGCGCCACGCTCCGGGCTCTCGGTACGCCAGGAGGTCATCGACGAGACGCCCCTCCCGGACCGATTCGAGCCCGCGGGTGCGTCTCGATGGCTCGCGGCAAGGAGGGGCTGACCGTCCGCGCGGCCTGCGCTCTTGAGGCCGATGCAGCCGGCATGGTCGTTGCTGCGAGGCCAGGACATGAAACAAGCGCAAGAAGACGACTCTTCCCCCGAGGCTCACGAGTCGACGACTCCTTCGGGCACGCCCCTCGTCATGGTCGTGGAAAATGAGCCCGCCCTGCTGAGCGGGCTGTCGCGCGGCCTGCGCCTGGTCGGCTTCCCGCGTGGCACCCTTTGCAGATCCAGTCGCCGCACACACGGCGCTCGGATGTCTGGTGCCGGACGTGATCCTGACCGACCTCGAGATGCCCGGAATGGACGGCCTCGATCTACTGGCCGCGCTGCGATCGAGGCACGAGACCAGAGCGGTGGCCGCCATCGTCTACTCCGGGCGCAGCACGGCCTCCACCGTGGAGCAGGCCTTCGAGTGGGGCGCCAGTGACTTCGTGGCCAAGCCCACCGCTCTCTCCGAGATCGTCGTCCGGATCCGGAACCAGCTGCGGATCGCCAGGACGATCGCGATGCTCGAGGATGCCTGCCACCGCGATGTCCTGACGGGCCTGCTCAACCGCCAGGGCGCCTTCGAGGCGATGCACCGCGAGCTGGCTCGCGTCGCCCGCAACGGGGGCTCCGTCGCCGTGGTGCTGCTCGCGCTGGAGGCGGCGCGACGCGCGCCCGGCGCACGCGTCCAGGGCTGCGCCGAGGGACCGCGGGCCTTCGCTCGCGTGCTCGAACGGACGCTCCGCGCGACTGACATTGCGGCGTGCCTCGACGACCGGTTCGTCCTCGTCTTGCCTGGCACCTCACACGCAGAGGCGCTGCGCGCGCTCGACCGGGTTCGTGAGGAGCTCGAGGCGCACGGCTTCGGCCGCTCTCCCGAGCTCTCCGTGGGCGTCACGGTCGTCGGCGTGACGGAGCCGCCCCGGCCGGTCCCGAGCCCGGCCCGCGTCCTCGAGTGGGCCGAGGAGGCGCTCGAGGAAGACGCCGACGCTCGCACCACGTCGAGGCGCGAGCGGTTGGGCCGGTGCTCCGGGTGAACGCTGAAGCGGCTCCTATCCCTCGTCCTCGACCGCGCGGAGCCTGCGCTTGCGCAGGAGCTCCCGGAGGTACTGCCGATCCATCCGGGCGGCGCGAGAGGCGGCCGACAGGTTGCCCCCGTGGCGAGCCAGGAGCTGGCCCAGGTACCAGGTCTCCCAGCGCCCGAGCGCGCGCTCCTTGGCCTCGCGGAACGACAGCCGCTCGTCGAGCAAGTAGTCCGCGAGCGCGTCGAGCGGCGGGCCATCGGCGGCGAGCGACGGAACACGCTCGGCCTCGGCGGGCTCGGACAGGCAGTCGGGGCTGCCCATCAGCACGGCGCGCTCGACGGCCGCGCGCAGCTCGCGGACGTTCCCGGGCCAGCTCTGCCGGACCAGCGCATCGACCAGCTCGGCGGACGGCCGGGCCCCCTCGCGGCCCGCGAACTGCGCGAAGAAGTGACCCACGAGGAGCGGGATGTCCTCGCGCCGCTCGCGCAGCGCCGGGACACGCAGCCGGATGATGTTGAGGCGATAGAACAGGTCCGGGCGGAAGCTGCCGCGGTTGACCTCCTCGCGCAAGTCGCGGTTGGTCGCCGCCACGAGCCGGACGTCGAGCTGGACCGGAGCCACGGCGCCGATGCGCTTGACCTGGCGATCCTCCAGCGCGCGCAGGAGCTTGGGCTGCATCTCGAGCGGCAGCTCGCCGATCTCGTCGAGGAACAGGGTCCCGCCGCGCGCCGCCTCGAACACGCCCGGACGCGACGAGGTCGCCCCGGTGAACGCGCCCTTTTCGTGCCCGAACAGCTCGCTCTCGATGAGAGTCGGCGGGATCGCGCTGCAGTCGAGGACGTGAAACGGCCCCTTGGCGCGCGGGCTCGCGCGGTGGATCGCCTCCGCGAGCAGGCTCTTGCCCGTGCCGGTCTCGCCCTCGAGCAGCACGGTCGTCTCGGCTCCGGCGATGCGCGGCAGGAGCGCGAAGATCCGGCGCATGGGCGCGCTCGCCCCGAGCGCCCGGCCGAAGCGCTCCTCGGGCGACAGCGGCTCGCTGAGCTGCTCGCCGAGGCCCTCGAAGCGCAGCACCGTGCGACCTGCCTCGATGTGCACGCCCGAGGTCAGGTAGGCGGCCTCCACCCGCAGGCCGGCCACCAGCGTGCCGTTCGTGCTGCCCAGATCGCGCAGCAGGAACCCACGCGGGGTCGCCTGGACGGAGAAGTGGTGGCGCGAGACGGCGGCATCCGTGACCTGGAGCTGGTTGCTCTCTGCGGTGCCGACGGACAGCTCCTGCTCCTCGCTGGTGCAGCTGCGCCCCTGGTCCACACCGCCCGTCACGGTGAGCCGGAAGCGCTCGAAGGACTGGCTGGGATCGCTCTGCGCCAGATGGTACGTGAGCGCGCGATCCGAGGTCATTTCTCGCCAATGCTATCACGCCGGCGCGGGTCGGATCCGGATCGGCCCCGCTGCCGGCTCGGGGTCGGCGAGCGCGAGGCCCTCGATCGCGGCGCGCGACGACAGCACGCCGCCCGGCGCGGCTGGCAGCCATCCGGTCAGATGCAGGATGGCGCCGCCCTTGACCTCGGCTCCCACCGTGATCGCGTGGTCTGCGTGCAGCGCCATCGTGGCGTGGATGCCTCCTTCTGCGGTCAGGAGGTCCCAGAGCGCCAGCACCGCGCTCACCGCCTCGCCGCGCGCGGCCTGCTCTTCGGCCGCGGGGCGGGGCAGCACGCGCACGAACAGACCAGCACACGGGGTCTGCATCGCGCGCTGGAAGCCTGCTCGGCCGAGCTCGCGCGCGACGAGCCCGAGCGCGTCCTCGAGCGCCGCGATCGCCTCCTCGGGCTCCTCGCCAGGCTCCCCCTCGTGGATCGCGCGCAGGTCCACGTACACCGCCAGCGCCCTCGACGGCGTCGCCCGCGACGCCGTGGTGGCGTGCGCAGCCTCGAGCGCGCCCCGGAAGCCGGCCAGGAGCTCGAGCGCGCCCGGCTGCCGCTCGGCCGGGTCGGTGCTCATCGCCTGGGCGACGACCGCGTCGATCGCCTCCGGCACCGGCGCTCTGGCGGACGGGCGCGGCCGCTCCGCGTGCAGGTGCATGTGCTGCATCACGGAGCGCGAGTGCTCTCCGTAGGGCGGGCGCCCTGTCAGCAGGTGGTAGGTGAGGACGCCCAGGCCATACACGTCCGTGCGCTGATCGATCGGCCCGCCCGTCAGCTGTTCGGGCGCCATCGCGCTCGGTGTGCCCACGATGTGCCGCGACGTCGTCAGGTCGAGGACGCCGGCGCTGAGCAGCTTCGAGATCCCGAAGTCGAGCAGGACCACGCGGCGGCGCCCGTGCGCATTGGCCAGGAACACGTTCGACGCCTTGAGATCCCGGTGGATCACGCAGCTCGCGTGCGCCGCATGCAAGGCCTGGCAGACCGGGTCCAGGATGTCTGCCACGGCCGCGGGCGAGAGCGGGCCGTTGCGATCGAGGTGGGTCTCGAGATCCACGCCCTCGAGGTACTCCATGACGAAGTACGGTCGCCCGTCGGGGAGCTGGTCGAGCTCGAAGACATCGACCACGTTCGGGTGTCGGATCAGGTTCGCGATGCGAGCCTCGCGCTCGAACCGCACCGGTCCGTCGCCCGACCGAGCGATCTCCGCGTGCAGGACCTTGATCGCCGCGACGCGGCCGAGGACCTCGTGCCGCGCGCGGTAGACCGTCCCGAACCCGCCGGCCGCGAGCTCGGCCTCGATCCGGTAGTCGCGGATCAGGCTCCCGGGGCCGAGCAGCGGGCCGGCCGTGGCGGGGCAAGGGCGTTCGCGTCGAGTAGGCTGGTCGGTCATCGGGCCCCGCTCACGTTACCACCGCGAGCGATCCCCGGCGTCCCGCCCGGCGATCGCGAGCCACTCCCGGTGATCCGTCGATCGCGAGGCCGTGCTCGCCGCGCGCGGAGGCCCAGGCCACCGTGCAGGGAAACTCGAGGACTCCGGCGCCGTCCAGGATCCGAGGCCGGTTCGGCGGGCGGCTCGAGTGCGCTCGGCATCACTGAGCCCCGGAGCAATCGCGAGTCCAGGCCGCTCGCCCCCCCGGTAGGAGCGCGCCCTCGGCGTCGAGCTGCAGCGACGGGGTGCCGCTGCGCTGTCACGAGTGTTGCTGCCGTGTTGCCGCGGAGGATCCCGCATGCTCGAGATGCTTGCAGACTATCTCCAGCTCGCCGTGGCGCGTCACAGGCGCACCCTCGAGGAGGAAGATCGTCTCCGCGCCCTGATGTCCAGGTTCCGACAGGGCGCGCGCCGGCGGCGCTGGACGCGCCTGCCGGCCCGGCTGCCCGCCAAGCTCGCGGCGAACCGCGGAACCTTCGGCGCGCTCATCCTCGACGCCGGGGTGGCCGGCTTCGGGATCGAAGTGCGCGCGCCCATCGCCCCCGGCGCGCTGGTCGAGCTGCGCGCCTGGGAGCGCGGTGTCCTTTACCGGTTCGTCTGCTTCGTGGCCTGGCACGACGCCCGGAGCGGCCGCGCGGGCTTGACGCTGGTGCAGCGCCCACGCTTCGGTCGCCTCCCTCGCATCGCGGCGCGCGCCGAGTGGAGCCACGCGTGCTGAGCGCGACTTCCGCGGTGGGCGCACCCGTGCGTTCCGCCGTGCGTAGGGGTGCTCTTGCATTCCTCGCTCTTTCGCATCTCGCCTGCGGCGAGGCCGCACATGCGCCGGCCGGCGTCGTGGTGGTCGACGCCGCCGCTGGCGGGCGCGGAGCCAGCCCGAGGCCGC
>JAHFDS010000504.1 GCA_023248855.1 Myxococcales bacterium | reverse complement strand
GCATCGATGATCTGGCCGACCGGGAGCGAGCCGGCCACGACGCCGCCGCCGGTGGCGATCGCGAGCAGCGCCGACGGCTGACGCGCTCGCAGCGAGAGGGCCAGGCGCGCCGCCTTGGCCGCGAGGTCGGTGGCGTCGCCCTCGCGCGCGAGGGTCACCAGCACCGCGCCGTCGGCCAGCGGGTCGAGCCGCCCGCCGTGCTGCGCCACGAGCGCGTCGAGACCGTCGCCCGGCCTGCACGGCAGATCGCGCGCGAGCACGACGCAGATGAGCCGCTGCTCGCGCTGCGTGAGGGCGATCGGCAGGTGCCCCTCCGCGGCCAGCCCGGGCGTCCGCACGCGCGACTCCAGCGACGCCAGCTCGGCCAGCACCTCGCCGGCGTCGCGCGGCCGGTCGTCGGCCTCCTTGGCCAGCATGCGCTGCAAGAGGCGTGACAGCTCGGGGGGCACCTCCGGTCGCAGCTCGACCAGCGGCGGCGGCTCCTCGAGCAGGATCTTGGCGAGGATCGCCATCGCGTCGTCGGCCGCGAAGGGCTTGCGGCCGCTCAGGCACTCGTACAGCACGGCGCCGAGGGCGAACACGTCCGCGCGCGCATCGAGCTGCGAGCGCCCGCGCGCCTGCTCGGGCGACATGTACGCCGGGGTGCCGACGCGGAAGCCCGAGCGCGTCACCTGGCCCGCCTCGCCCTCGAGCCGCGCCACGCCGAAGTCGAGGATCTTCACGCGCTCGATGCGCCGCTCGACCAGGAACAGGTTCGCGGGCTTGATGTCGCGGTGCACCACGCCCCGGCCGTGCGCGAACGCGAGGGCCTCGGCGACCTTCTGCGCGAGCACGAGCGCGGCCGGGACGCTGAGGTCCTGCTTGAGCAGGTGCTCGGCGAGGTCCTCACCCTCGAGCCACTCCATCGCCAGCCAGCGCTCGCCGGCGGGCGTCGTGCCGTGGGCGACGAACTTCACGATGCTCGGGTGTCGCAGGTCTGCCAGCACGCGCCCCTCGCGCTGGAAGCGCCCCGAGGCGACGCTGTCGACGACGCCGAGGACCTTGAGCGCGACGCGCAGCCCGCTCTGCCGATCACGCGCCTGGTAGACGATGCTCATCCCCCCGGCCCCGGCACGTCGCTCGACCTCGAAGCGGTCGGCGACGGTCAGGCCAGTCAGCATCGACGAGAGTCTACCGCCGCGCTACCCTCCGTTCACCATGACTGCGACCTCCGCGGCGCCATCGCACCGCGTCAGCTACTTCCAGCGCTTCGGCCTCGACGAGGCGCTCCTTCGCCGCGTGCTGTCCGCCGCGCTGTCCCAGGGTGGCGATCACGCCGACGTGTTCGTCCAGCACGCCAGCTCCACCAGCCTGTCGCTCGAGGACGGCGAGGTGAACCGGGCCTACGCCGGCGTTGGCGTGGGTGCGGGCGTGCGCGTCGTGCACGACGATCAGACCGGCTACGCCTACACGGAGGATCTGTCGGAGCCGGCGTTGCTCGAGGCCGCGCGTACCGCCGCCACGATCGCGAGCGGCCCGGCCCGGCCCGGCCCGACCGCGGTCCGCGTCGCGCCGCTGCGCACGGACCTGTACGGCGCGGGGCGGCCCTGGAACGAGGTGCACACGCCCGAGAAGCTACCGCTGCTCGAGCGCCTCAACGCTGCAGCCCACGCCCGGGACCCGCGCATCCAGAAGGTGCGCGTCCACTTCTCCGACTCCGACAGCCACGTGCTCATCGCCCGCTCGGATGGCCTCTTCGTCGAGGACCACCAGCCGATGACGAGCCTTTCGCTCTCCTGCGTGGCCGAGGTCGACGGGCGCCGCGAGAGCAACGGCTACAACGTCGCCGGCCGCGAGGACATCGGCTACTACACGCCCGAGCGCCTCGAGCGCGTGGTGCACGAGGCCATCGCGCGCACGATGATCCTGTTCGAGGCGGTGGAGTCCCCGGTCGGCGAGATGCCGGTCGTGCTGGCCGCTGGCTCGAGCGGGATCCTCTTGCACGAGGCGATCGGCCACGGGATGGAGGCCGATTTCAACCGGAAGGGCACGAGCATCTACGCCGATCGCATCGGCAAGTCGATCGCACAGCCGTTCGTCAACATCGTGGACGACGGAACCGTGCGGGGCGCACGCGGTGCCCTGCACTACGACGACGAGGGCAACCCGGCGGAGCGGACCCTGCTGGTCGAGGGCGGCGTCCTCGCGACCTACCTGCACGACACCATCTCGGCGCGGCACTACGGCGTCAAGCCCACCGGCAACGGTCGCCGCGAGAGCTACGCGCACGCGCCCATGCCGCGCATGCGCTCGACTTACATGCTGCCCGGGCCGCACGATCCGCAGGAGATCATCGCCTCGGTCAAGCGCGGCATCTACTGCGCGAACTTCGCCAACGGCCAGGTCAACATCGGCGCCGGCGACTTCACGTTCTACGTGAAGAACGGCTACCTCATCGAGGACGGCAAGCTCACGCGGCCCATCAAGGACGTCAACATCATCGGCAACGGCCCGCGCGTGCTCGAGCAGGTCGACATGCTCGGAAGCGACCTCGTCATCGACGAGGGCGGCTGGACCTGTGGCAAGAACGGGCAGGGCGTGGCCGTCTCGCAGGGACAGCCGACCTGTCGCGTCGCCTCCATCACCGTCGGTGGCCGCGGCGCGCCGCTTGCCCCCCCCTCCGGCGCCACGGGAGCGCGCTGATGGACCTGCTCAAGGTGGCCCACGACGCCGTGGCGTCGGCCAGGAAGCTCGGGGCCGCGCACGTCGCGGCGAGCTCGTACCGTGACCGCGAGGTCGGGGTCGACTTTCGCGACGGCAGGGTGGAGAAGGTCAGCGAGGCCACCACGTTCGGGCTCTCGCTCGAGCTGTTCGTCGAGGGACGCTACGCGGTGGTGGCGACGAGCGATCTGCGGCACGAGGCGCTGTCGGCGTTCCTCGCCGACGCGGTCGCGATGACCCGCATCCTGTCGCCGGACCCGTTTCGCGCGCTGCCGGATCCGCGCCTGTACGCCGGGCAGTCGACCCTCGATCTGGAGCTCGAGGACCCGAGCTACGAGGGTCTGACCGGCGTGCGGCGCCGGGAGCTGGCGGCCGAGGCCGAGGCGTCCGCGCGCCGCACAGGCGGAGACCGGGTCATCTCGGTGACGACCGGCGTGTCGGACTCCCAGATCGAGGGCTGTCGCGTGCACTCGAACGGCTTCGAGGGGCGCTCGCGCCAGACGGCGTTCTGGATCTCGGCCGAGGTCTCGCTGCAGGACCCCGATGGTCGCCGGCCCGAGGAGAGCGACGCGCGCGGGGCCCGCTTCCGCGGCGACCTGCCGACCGCCGAGGACGTGGGCCGCATCGCCGCCGAACGGGCGCTCGGGCGCATTGGCTCGCAGAAGGCCCCCTCCGGCACGATGCCGATCGTCGTGGACGGGCGCGTCGCCGGGCGCCTGGTGCGCCTCCTGATGGCGCCGATGTCCGGCGCGGCGCTACAGCAGAAGCAGTCGTTCGTGGACGGCAAGGTGGGGGCGACCCTCGCCAGCGCCTGCCTGTCGCTCACCGACGAGCCACTCATCCCGCGCGGGCTCGGCTCGCGCCGCTACGACAGCGAGGGCATCGCGGCCAAGCGCATGCCCGTCATCGAGGCCGGCGTGCTCCGGAGCCTCTACGTGGACTGCTACTACGCGCGCAAGCTCGGCGTGCCTCCGACCACGCGCTCGAGCTCGAACCTCGTCATGGGGCTCGGCGAAAAGGGTGCCGGGGCGCTGCTCGCGGACGCCGGGCGGGGCCTCTTCGTGACCGGGTTTCTCGGTGGCAACTCCAACGCGACGACCGGGGATTTCTCGCTCGGCGTGCAGGGCTTCCTGATCGAGGACGGCAAGATCGGGCGCCCCGTCGGCGAGATGAACATCAGCGGCAACCACCTGCAGCTCTGGCCGCGCCTGGTCGCCGTGGGCAACGATCCCTACCGGTGGTCTTCCCTGCAGTCGCCCACCATGCTGTTCGACGGCGTCCAGGTGGCCGGCGCGTGAGGACGCGTCTGCTCGGGCGTGGCGACGGCCCGCTCGTCATGTTGCTGCACGGCTTCGGCGCACCCGGTGACGACCTCGTGTCGCTCGCGGGGGCGTTGCGCCTTCCGCCGAGCGCGCGCTTCGCCTTCCCCGAGGCGCCGATCGATCTGGGGTTCGGCCGCGCCTGGTGGATGATCGACACGGGCCGCTTCGAGCGCGCGCTGTCGCGACCCGGCGGCCTCGCCGAGATCGCCGCCGAGCGGCCCGAGGGCCTCGAAAAGGCGCGTGACGGCGTGCTCGAGCTGGTGGATTCGCTGGCGGCGGAGCACGGCCTCTCGAGCGACCGCTTCGTGCTCGGGGGTTTCTCGCAGGGCGCGATGCTGTCGCTCGAGGTCGCGCTCGCGCTCGCGGGCCGCTCCCCGCCTGCGCGCCCCGCGGGCCTGGTGCTGTGGTCCGGCACGGTGATCGCGGAGACCCACTGGCGTAGCCTGGCCGCCGACCGCCGGCTGCAGGGCCTGCCCGTGGTGCTCGCCCATGGCCGCCAGGATCCGCTCCTGCCCTACGGCCAGGCCGAGGTGCTGCGCGAGCTGCTCGCGAGCGCGGGCGCCCTCGTCACCTGGGTCCCCTTCGACGGCGGCCACACCATCCCGGTGGAGGCGATCGAGGCGACGCGCGCGCTGGTGGCGCGACTCCTGTGACCGCGCCGGTCACTGCCGCGTGAAGGTGGAGGTCTCCGTGAGCCCGGCCGTGCAGCCTGCCAGCATCTGGATGCTGCCCTGCATGATGCTGGTGAGCGGTCGGGTGGTCGACAAGGTGCTCCCGGCAATCGAGTACATGTAGCTGTCCGTCTGCGGCGTGGGTCCCGGTCCGGGCGTGCACTGGTTGGTCGGGCACATCGTGCTGCTGCAGGTGATGGCACCCGACGTGGTGCTGACCGTGCCCGCTGCCGGGTAGGCGACGGTGAACGCCACCTTGCGCGTGCACGTCGCCGAGTAGATGACCCCGAGCGACATCGTCGCTCCGGTGAACGTCTCGGTGATCGACTGGATGCCGACGCTCATGGCGAACGCCTTGATGTCGTGGGTGCCGCAGGTCCACGTCGCCAGGACCCAGGTGCCGTCCAGGCCAGCGCCCATGCCTCCTGCGCCCGCGCCACCTGCGCCCGCCCCGCCTGCCCCCGCGCCGCCCGCAC
>JAHFDS010000108.1 GCA_023248855.1 Myxococcales bacterium | reverse complement strand
TCTGGCCGGGCGTGGCCCCGGGCCCAGCGGCCGCAGCCGGCGCGGGCGCGACGGCGCTCGTCGTGCGGGGGCTTGCGCGCGGGCCTCACGACGGGACGCGGCTGGCCCTCGGGGGCATCGCGGTGGGGTCGCTGCTCATGAGCGTGACCGGCCTACTGCTGGTGCTCGCGCCGGCGGGGCAGCTCCTGCGCTCGTCGACGTTCTGGCTCTTCGGTGGCCTCGGGGCGCCGCGCTGGCCGGCCCTCGTCTTGCCCGCGGTGCTGCTCGCGGTCGCCACTTTCTGGATGCTCTGGCGTGCCGAGCGACTCGATCGCCTGGCGCTCGGCGAGGACGTCGCGGCCACCCTCGGCGTCGACGTGCGCGCCTTGCGGGGGGGCGTGTTCGCCATTGCGATCGCATTGACGGCCAGCGCGGTGGCGGTGGGGGGCCTCGTGGGCTTCGTGGGGCTCGTGGCGCCGCATGGGGCCCGGCGGCTGGTGGGCGGAACGCACCGGCGTCTGGTGCCGGTGGCAGCGCTCAGCGGGGCGCTCCTCATCGTCTGTGCCGACACGGCCGCGCGCACCATGGCCGCGCCCGTCGAGATCCCGGTGGGCCTGGTGACGGCGCTGGTGGGCGGCCCGTTCTTTCTGTGGCTCCTGTCGAGGACGCGGCATTGGGCGTCCTAGACCTCGTTGGCGTCGCGGTCGGGCGCGGCGGGCGCCCCGTGCTGTCCGGGATCGACCTCAGCGTGACCGCGGGGGAGCGCATTGCCCTCGTTGGCGGCAATGGCACGGGCAAGACCACGCTCCTCAGGGCCATGTGCGGCCTCGACGCGCCGCTGGCCGGGGCGATCTCCTGGTCGGGTGGCCCGCTGCCGCGGGGACCTGCGCGCGCACGTACCCTCGGCGTTCTCTTTCAGGGCGAAGGCGCCGCGCCCTTCTCGGTGCGCGAGCTGGTCACGCTCGGCCTCGGCCTCGATGGGCCACCCGCGGCGTCTGCGCGACGGCAGGTCGAGGCGGCGCTCCTGGCCGGCGGGCTCGGGGCCCTTGCGGACCGGGCCTGCACGGCGCTCTCCGGCGGAGAGTCGCAGCGGGCGCTGCTGGCGCGGGCGCTGGTCGCGGAGCCGCCACTGCTCCTGCTCGACGAGCCGACCAATCACCTCGATCCGGCGAGGCGGGCCCGCTTGCTCGCCGCGCTCGATGCCAATCGCGGCCGCGTCGCGGTCGTCCTGGCGACCCACGATCTCGACTGTGCCGCGAGCTGCGACCGCGTGCTGGTGCTGGGCCAGGGGCGCGTGCTGGCCGCCGGTGCGCCTGCGCTCGCGCTCGCGCCGGCGGTGCTGGAACCGGCGCTCGGAGTCCGGGTGCGACGCGTCGAGGATCCCGAGGGCGGACCGCCGCTTCTGCGCATTGTCGGGCCCGCGCGGCTGCAGGTCGGGGCGTGATGCGCACCGAGGTGGTGCTCGTGGGGCATGGCAGCCGGGACCCCGGCGCAAACGAGGAGCTCGAGGCCCTCGTGGCCGCGTATTCCCAGCGCTGCCGGCGCTTTGGCGTGAGCCACGGCTACGTCGAGCTCGCCGAGCCGCCGCTCGCCCGCGCGCTCGTCGAGGCCGGCCGGCGCGCAGAGCGGGTCGTCGCATTGCCGCTCTTTCTATTTGCCGCCGGTCACGTCAAGAACGACCTCCCGCTCGCGCTCGAGCAGGCGCGACGCGCCCTGCCAGGCGTGACCTTCGCTGCGGCGCCGGCGCTCGGCGTGCACCCCGTGCTGATCGAGCTGGCGTTCGAGCGGGCGCGCTCCGTGGGCCTGCCGGACGGAGCGGACGCCGCGCGCACCGCGCTCCTGGTGGTGGGCAGAGGCGCGAGCGATCCGGACGCCAATGGCGACTTCTGCAAGACCGTCCGGCTGCTCGGCGAAGGGCGCGGCTTCGGCTGGGTCCATCCGACGTTCATCGGGATCACGTGGCCGCGGGTCGAGGACAGCCTGGAGGTCCTGGCCCGCGCGCGCCCCGAGCGCATCGTCGTCTTGCCGTATTTCCTCTTCTCGGGTCGGCTCATTGACAAGCTGGCCGGTCAGGTCGCGGAGTTCCGCGCTCGTTTCCCCTGGATCCGGACGGATCTGGCGCCTCATCTCGGGGCGGACTCGAGGCTCTTCGAGCTCCTCGACGAGCGCGTGCGTGGGGCGCTCGAGGGGGCCGCGCCCTTGCCCTGCGACACCTGTCAGTACCGCGCGCCGGTCTCGGGTGTGGGCGGCGAGGTCGGCGGATTGCGCGCGCTGCTCTGGAGCCTGCGCCACACCTTCACGCACACGCAGGCGATGCCGCACGAGCACGCCCACAGGCCGCTGTCCAAGCACGTCCTCGTATGCTGCAACGCGGACTGCGCCGATCGCGGCAGCGTGCCGCTGCTCGGATCCTTGCGCCGGCTGGTCAAGCGCGCCGGGCGCGAGCGCGACATTCGCGTGACGCGGACGTCGTGCATGGGGCGCTGCGGCGAGGGACCCACGGTGGCCGTGTATCCGGACGGTGTCTGGTATCGCGGGGTGCGTGCCGAGGATGCCGCCGAGCTCGTCCGTGAGCACTTGCTCGGCGATCGGCTGGTGAGCCGGCTGGTCGACAACATCATGCAATGAGGGATTTCAATGGCGTGTCATGAGATTGCGGCATTGCGGCTGGGCCTGATGCGGGTCCTCGGCCAAAGGGACGAGGCGGAGCGTGCCCACGAGCTGGCGGAGCTGGGAGGGGCGGTCTCGAGCGCAGGGCCGATCCGGTCGCTCTGCGAGGCGCAGGACCTCGGCAGCCTGCAGCGCTTCTTCGAGGCCTCGCTGTCGGACCTCGAGCGACGGGTATCGGCGACGCCCGCTGCCGACCCCAAGCTCCCCTACCTGCGGACGCTGGTCGTCTTGAACAAGAAGGTCGAGCTCGATCTCGCGAACCAGATCGACAGCCTCGGCCGCCTGTTCAAGAACCTCGACGAGATGCACGACCTCGTCCACGAGATCTACCCGGCGGAATGACCGTGGCGACGCCAAGGCTCGCGCGGGTGACGGCCACGGTGGCGCTCGGCGACGACACGCGCCTCATCGAGCTCGAGACCGCCGAGCCGCTCGGCTTTGTGGGCGGCCAGTACCTCATCGTGGACACGGGGCTCGTCGCCGTGAGCGGCAAGGCCATCAAGCGCGCCTACTCGCTCCTCACGGGGGACGCTCACCAGCAGCGCTTTCAGGTGGCGGTCAAGCGGCTCTCGCAGGGGGGCGCCTCCGCGTACCTGCACACAATAGAAGTGGGCGCAGAGGTGCGCTTCAGCGGACCCTGGGGCAAGCTCCAGCCGCTCGTGGGCGCCTCCGGCCGCGCGCTTGTGCTCGCCACCGACACGGGGATCACCGCAGCCCTGGGGCTGCTCCGCGGCGCTCGCTTCGCGCCCCTCTTGGCCGAGTGCACCCTCGTGTGGCTGCGCACGTCTCCCGACTATTTCCTCCCGGACGCCTTCGTTCGCGCGGCGCTGCCCCCCGAGCTGCGCGAGGCCCGCTTCGGCCCATTGCCCGAGATCGACGCTCCCGAGCGCATCCCGCGGTGCCTCGGGATCTTGCGCGAGGCCCACGCGGTGGCGGCGCTCGGTCAGGCGTTTCTCGCCGGCGACGGCGCCGTCAACTACGCCCTGCTCGAGGAGCTAGGGCGGCTCGGTGTCGTCGCGGATCGCGACAGCGTCGAGTCCTTCTTCAACATGCCGAAGAAGTCCGCGGCCGCATGAGCGCGAAATCCGGATGGAGCCCAAGACCAAGGACCCCAAGGGGCTGCGCACCGGATTCACGACGGGGGCGTGCGCCGCTGCGGCGGCCAAGGCGGCTGCCCGGTGCCTGGTCCGGGGCGACGTCTTGACCTCGATCGCGACCACGTTGCCCAATCGCAGTCGCGTCACGTTCGCGCTGGCGCGCTGCGATCGCGCCGGAGCGGCCGTCACCTGCAGCGTGATCAAGGATGCCGGAGACGATCCCGACTGCACGCACGGCGCCGAGCTGGTCGCCGAGGTGGTGCTCAAAGACGAGGCGGGCGTGGAGATCCGAGGAGGCGCGGGCGTGGCCGTCGTGACCAAGCAAGGGCTGGGGCTCGAGGTGGGCGCGCCGGCCGTGAACCCGGTTCCGCGGCGCAACATCACCGAGATGGTCGAGGAGGAGCTCGCGGGGACGGGCAAAGGCGCGGTGGTGACGCTGAGCGTGCCCGGCGGCGAGGTCATGGCGACCCAGACCACCAATGCGCGGCTCGGCCTGGTGGGCGGCATCTCCATCCTCGGGACCACCGGCATCGTCAGGCCCTACTCCACGGCGGCCTACAAGGCGAGCGTGGTGCAGGCGATCGACGTCGCGGTCGAACGAGGCGCGCGCGCGCTGGTGCTCACCACGGGCGGCAAATCCGAAGCCTACGCGATGAAGCTCTTTCCGGCATTGCCAGCGGACGCCTTCATCCAGGTCGGCGACTTCGTGGGCGTCGGCCTCAAGCATTGCGCGCGCCGTGGGGCGGAGCGCGCGATCATCGTCGGGATGATGGGGAAGCTCTCGAAGATGGCGAACGGCAAGATGCAGACCCACGCCGCGGGCTCCGAGGTCAACCTGGCGCTCCTCGCCGGCCTGGCGGCCGAGCTCGGGGCGGATGCGGCCGCCTGCCAGGAAATCGAAGGCGCGAACACGGCGCGACACGTGCTCGAGCTGTGCGCGGCGCGCGGTCTGTCGCGCATCACGATGCTGGTCTGCCGCAAGGTGGTGGAGCACGCGACCCGGCATGCCGGCGGCACGCTCGAGGTGCGCGCGTACCTGATGGATTTCGGTGGAGCCCTGCTCGGTCAATACCCGGAGGACGACGAATGAACGACATGCGGCAGATGACCGCGCTCGGTCGCAGCATCGAGGATGGGAGCTTCCGGATCATCGACGAGGAGGCCGGCTCCCACGAGCACGGCCCGGCGGAGTGGCAGGTCACGCGGCGGGTCATCCACGCCACCGCCGACTTCGACTTCAAGACGCTCATGCGCTTTCATCCCGAGGCCGTGCGCGCCGGCATCGCCGCGCTGCGCGCAGGCTGCCCCGTCCTCGTCGACGTGAAGATGATCACGGCGGGCCTGAGCGCGGAGCGCCTTGGCAGCTACGGTTGCCAGGTCCATTGCTTCATCTCGGACGACGACGTCATTGCGCAGGCGAAGGCGACGAACTCCACCCGCGCGATCGAGGCCATGCGCAAGGCGCACCGACTCGGAGTGCTCGAGGGCGCGATCGTGGCCGTGGGCAATGCGCCCACTGCGCTGCTCGAGACGGTGCGCCTGGTCGAGGAGGATGGCGCACGACCGGCCCTCGTCGTCGGCGTGCCCGTGGGCTTCGTCTCGGCCGCCGAGTCGAAGGAGGCCCTGCTCGGCCTGGTGCGGCTCCCGTCCATCGTGGCGCGCGGTCGCAAAGGAGGCAGCTCGATCGCGGTGGCGATCCTCCACGCGCTGCTCCTCTTGTCCACCAAGGCCGAAGCATGAGCGAGAGGACGCCCAGGAAGGCCGTCACGGTGATCGGCATCGGTGACGACGGATGCGCGGGGCTCTCGAGCCGAGCCGCGGGCGCCGTCGCGGCGGCGCAGGTGCTGGCCGGGGGCGAGCGTCAGCTCGAGTTCTTCCCGCAGTTCCGCGGCGAGCGCATCACCTTGAAAGGCGGCCTCGCCGCTGCGCTCGACCGCATTGCGGCGCTTGCGGACGAGCACAGCGTGTGCGTGCTGGCCTCGGGCGACCCGCTCTTCTTCGGCATCGGCGGGCTCCTCGTCAAGAAGCTGGGCGCCGAGCACGTCGAGGTCCTGCCGCAGCCGAGCGCCGTGCAATGGGCATTCGCGCGGGCGGGGCTCCGGTGGGACGACGCCACCATCCTCTCGCTACACGGCCGACCGCGAGACGGGTTTCTCGTGCGGCTGCGCGGCACGGCCAAGGCGGCGGTCCTCACCGACGAGCGGAACACGCCGCCCGCGCTTGCGGCTCACATGGCCCAGCACGGCCTCCGGGACTGGCGCGCCTGGGTGTGCGAGAACCTCGGAGGCCCCGACGAGCGCGTGCGCGCCTACACGATCGAGGCGCTGGCGGCGGAGACGGACGTCGCGCCGCTCAATGTCCTCTTGCTCGAGCGCACGGATCCCGCGTGGAGGGCGCCTCCGACGGTCCCCTTCCTGCATGAGGACGAGTTCGCCAAGCGCATGCCAAAGAAGGGGCTCATCACCAAGCGCGAGGCGAGGCTCCTGTCCCTGGCGTCCCTGCACCTGAGGCCCACGAGCGTCGTCTGGGACATCGGCGCCGGCTCGGGCTCGGTGTCTGTGGAGGCCGCGCTCCTGGCACCCCAGGGTCGCGTCTACGCCGTCGAGGTCTCCCCCGAGGGAGTCGAGATCTGCCACGAGAACGTGCTCTCGCACGCGGTGGACAACGTCCGCGTCATTGCAGGGCGCGCACCGGAGGCGCTCGAGGATCTCGAGACGCCCGACGCCGTCTTCGTCGGGGGCAGCCAGGGGAGCATGGACGACATCGTCGGCGTGGCGCTGGATCGGCTGGTGCCAGGCGGTCGGCTGGTCGTCAATGCCATCACGCTCGAGAACGTCAATGAGGCGTATTCCGCGATTCGGCGGCGGGGTCTCGTGCCGGAGGTCACGCTGCTCCAGGTGTCGCGAGGCGAGCCTCTGGCGCGCTACCTGCGCTACGAGGCCCAGAATCCCATCCAGATCTTCGCGGTCGAAAAGCCCGGGGCACCGTCGTGACGGACCGGCCATCCCTCGGGACCCTCTATGGCGTGGGCGTGGGGCCGGGCGCGCCGGATCTGCTGACGCTGCGCGCGGTCGAGACCCTGCGCAAGGCGGACGTCCTCGCCCTGCCGCGCAGCAACGACTACGGCTTGTCAATGGCGTGGCGCATTGCGGCCCCGAGCGTCGGGGACGTGGCCGGCCAGGAGCGCATCTTTCTCACGTTTCCGATGAGCAAGGACCCGGCCCGGCTGCGACCGGCCATCGAGGCCGCCTGCGCGGCGATCGCCGAGCGTCTTTCGCGCGGCCAGTCGGTGGCCTTTGCCACCGAAGGGGATCCCGGCCTCTACAGCACGTTCATCTACGTCCGGCAGGCCATCAGCGCGCTTCTTCCGGGCGTGCCCGTCGAGATCGTCCCCGGGGTCTCGTCGGTCATGGCCGTCCCCGCGATGGTCGGCGCGGCGCTGGCGGACGGTCAGGAGCGCATCGCGATCCTCCCGGGCAACTACGGCGTCGAGGACCTCGCCGAGGTGCTGGAGCGGTTCGACACCACGGTGCTCATGAAAATCGGTCCAGAGATCCCGAGCGTCCTCGCGGCGCTCGAGCGCGCTGGGCTGGTCGAAAAGGCCGTCTACGTCTCGAAAGCCACCATGCCCGAGCAGCGCATCGAGCGCGACGTGCGCCGGGTGGCCGCCGAGCGCGGAGATTGCTTTGCCATGATGATCATCTCGCGTCGCCAGCGGAGCGGCGTCCTGGTCGGCGAGGTGCCGTTTTCGCCGCCGGATTTCGCGGCCGAGGCCGGAGCATGAGCGCCGGAAGGAAGCCCTTCGCGGTCTACGCGATCACCCGGCACGGCATCGAGATCGCGCGCCGGCTGCTGCCTGGCCTCCCCGGGGCCGACCTCTTCGTGTCCGCCAAGCTATTCGAGGGCGCGCCGGCGGGGGCGCGCCAACTGCCGCTGCCGATGGGCCCGCTTTTGGCCGACACGTTCTCGGCCTACGACTGCCATGTGCACCTCATCAGCGTGGGCGCGGTGGTGCGCATGATCGCGCCGCTCTTGCGGGACAAGAAGGTCGACCCGGCCGTCCTGTGCGTGGACGATGCGGCGCGCTTCGTCGTGTGCGTTCTGTCCGGCCACGTGGGTCGGGGCAATGCGCTCGCCGAGCGCGTGGCCGCCCTGCTCGGCGCCCAGGCGGTCATCACCACCGCCTCCGATGCGATCGGCACGCTGACGGTCGACATTCTGGGGCGCGAGCTCGGCTGGACGCTCGACGACCCCGATCGCAACGTCACCCGGGGCTGCGCGGCGGTCGTCAATGCGACGCGGGTGCTCTTCGTCCAGGAATGCGGCGAGCCGACCTGGTGGCCGCTCGAGCGCGGGCTCCCCGAGGGGGTCGAATACACGACGTCGCTCGAGGGCGTCGATCCGAGCGGCTACGAGGTCCTGCTCATTGCCAGTGACCGTGACCTGCAGAAGACCCATCCGGCCCACTTCGAGAACGCGGTCGTCTACCGCCCGAAGAGCCTCGTCCTCGGTATCGGCTGCGACCGCGGGACCCCGACCGAGCTCGTGATGCGCGGCGTCGAGAACCTCCTCGGCCAGCACGGGCTGTCCATGAAATCCGTCAGCGCGGTCGCCACCATCGACAAGAAGCTCGACGAGGTGGCGCTGCTCGAGCTGGCCGCGCGCGTGGGGACGACTCTTCGCGCCTATGGTGCGGCGGAGCTCGACGCGGTGCCGGGCATCGAGAACCCGTCACAAACGGTGATGCGCCACGTCGGGACCCGCGGCGTCTCGGAGCCTGCGGCGCTCCTCGCGGCCGGGGCAGACCGGCTGCTCGTCCCGAAGCAGACCTACACCGAGGCCGGGGCTGGGCGGTCGATGACCCTCGCGGTGGCGCGCCGGCCCTTCGCACCCCGCGGCAAGGATGCCCGTCATGAGTGATCGACATGGAACCCTCTCGGTCGTGGGCATTGGCCCAGGCGCCGACCAGCAGACCACGCCGGCCGCGCTGGCCGCCATTGCCGAGGCGGACCTCATCGTCGGGTACACGACCTACATCCGGCTCGTGCGGCACCTCATCGAGGGCAAACAGGTCGTCAAGACGGGCATGACGGAGGAGATCGGCCGCGCGCGCGCCGCCGTGGAGCACGCCCGCGCGGGTGGCAAGGTCGCGATCATCTCCTCGGGAGACGCCGGCGTGTACGGCATGGCAGGCCTCGTGTTCCAGGTGCTCCGAGATCTGGGCTGGAAGCGCGGCGAATCGCCCGAGCTCCGGCTCGTCCCCGGCATCACGGCATTGAGCTCGTGCGCCTCGCTCGTCGGCGCGCCGCTCGGCCACGACTTCTGCGCGATCTCGCTGTCGGACCTCTTGACGCCGTGGCCCGTCATCGTCCGGCGGCTCGAGGCCGCGGCGCAGGCGGACTTCGTCGTCGGCCTCTACAACCCGGCCAGTGGGCGCCGACAGCGACAGATCGTCGAAGCCCAGTCCATCCTGCGACGGCACCGGGAGGGCTCCACCCCGGTGGCGCTCGTCAAGAGCGCCTACCGCAAGCTCGAGGAGGTGATCCTGTCCGACCTCGACAGCTTCCTCGACTACGAGATCGGCATGCTGACGACCGTGCTGGTGGGCTCGACCAGCACGTTCATGTTCGAGGGCTACATGGTGACGCCGCGCGGTTATTCGAACAAGTACACCTTCGAGGGCGACGTGCTGGCTGGCCAGCGGCCCGGCTATTCCCTGGTCGACAATGCTGGCCCGAGCGGCGAGGAGATCGGCTGATGGCGCGCGTGGGACGGCTCGCGGGCGCGATCCTCGCCGAGACCGAGGGGAGCTACTACCTCGTCGGAAACACGAAAGGACCGTGCGATTTCGCGGCGCACGGCTTTTCGCGGCCTGCGGAGATCGACGCCCTCGCGCGACCCTACCTTGCGCTGTCGCCGCTGCGCGAGGTGGCCGTGCCTCCGCCGCTCCTGATCCTCGGGATCGAGGGCGAAGGGCTCGCCCGGATCCTCGCCCGTCGATTCCTCATCGAGCGAAACGGGTCCGTCAGCGACCGGCTCTGGCACCTCGTGCTCGATCCGTCCGGGCAAGATCGGACGCCCGACGAGGTGACGGAGGCGGGCTGGCTGGGTGCGATGCCCGAGCCCATCTGGAACATCGTGCGCGAGCGGGTGCTCAAATGCAGCTGATCAAGGTCCCACGGGAGCCACAATGAAGGTCTACATCGTCGGAGCCGGGCCGGGAGACCCGAAGCTGCTCACCGTGCGCGCGGTGGAGCTGATCTCGTCCTGCCCGGTCGTGCTTTACACGGGCTCGCTGGTGCCGCGCGAGGTCCTCGCGCAAGCGCGCCCAGACGCGCGGGTGCTCGATTCGTCGGGCATGACCCTCGACGAGATCCTCGAGATCTTCGAGACCGCCCGCGCGGCGGGCCACGACGTGGCGCGCGTGCATACGGGCGATCCGGTGCTGTTTGGCTCGATCGCCGAGCAGATCCGGCGCCTCGATGCGCTCGGCATCGACTGGGAGATCGTGCCCGGCGTCTCTTCTTTCACGGCCGCCGCTGCCGTGCTCGGTCGCGAGCTGACGCTTCCGGAGCTGACGCAGACCGTGATCCTCACGCGCGCCGAGGGCCGCACGCGCATGCCCACCGGTGAGAGGTTGTCGGACCTGGCCCAGCACCGGGCGACGCTCGCGTTGTTTCTCAGCATCACCCTGCTCGAGGAGGTCTCGCGGCAGCTCATTCCCGCCTATGGCGCCGACTGCCCGGTCGCCGTCGTGCACAAGGCCACCTGCCCCGACCAGCAGATCGTCCTCGGCACGCTGGCCGACATCCGTGAGCGGGTGCGCGCCGCGGGGATCAAGACGCAGGCGATGGTGCTGGTCGGCCACGTCCTTTCCGCCACCGAGTTTCCGGATTCGCGCCTCTATGACCCCAGCTTCAGCCACCGCTTCCGTCGCGCCAAGAAGGTGATCAGCACGTGACGCCGTGAAGCACGCATTTCCATCCGCCTGGCGGCGCGGTGTCTACGAGGCCATCGCGAGGCGCCGTGACATGCGCGCCTTCGAGCCGGATCCCGTCCCGCCCGAGGTGCTCGCGCGGGTCCTCGGAGCCGCGCATCAGGCTGGATCCGTGGGGTTTTCGCAGCCGTGGAGCTTCATCGTCATCGACGACGTCGAGACTCGACGCACCATTCGCGCGCACGTGGAGGCGGAGCGTCTGCGTGCCGCAGAGGCGTTCACCGGAGAGCGCCGTGACAAGTACCTGTCCTACAAGCTCGAGGGCATCCTCGACGCGGCCGTGAACATCTGTGTGACGTGCGATCGCGAGCGCAATGGCCCCGCGGTCCTCGGGCGGCACACGATCCGGGACACCGACGTCTACAGCACCTGTGGCGCCATCCAGAACCTGTGGCTGGCCGCCCGCGCGGAGGGGCTCGGCGTCGGCTGGGTCAGCATCCTGGAGCCGGACGAGCTGCGCCGTACGCTCGGCATCCCCGAGCACGTGCTCCCGGTGGCGTATCTGTGCGTGGGGGCCGTGGCCGAGTTCCCGCCGCGGCCGGCGCTCGAGACCACCGGCTGGCTGCCGCGGATGGCGCTCGGCGAGGTCGTGTACGCGAATCGCTGGGGCCAGGCGCCGGGCGACGCGCTGCGCCAGGCCCTCGAGCCCGCTCCATCGCCCGCTGTTGCGGCCGAGCCCGAGGCGCGCGGCCAGGTCGTGGTCTACACGGGGCAGGGCAAGGGCAAGACCACGGCGGCGCTCGGCGTCGTCTTTCGGGCCCTGGGACGTGGCCTGCCGTGCGCGGTGGTGCAGTTCATCAAGGGCAAATGGAAGACTGGCGAGCGCCTCTTTGCCGAGACGCTGCCCGAGCTGGAGTTCCACGTGATGGGGCGCGGCTTCACCTGGGAGAGCGATGATCTGTCCCGGGATCGCCGCGCGGCCGAGGCGGCCTGGGCCACCTCCAGAGAGCTCATCCGCGCCGGACGGCATTCGATCGTCGTGCTCGACGAGCTCACGTATTGCCTGCATTACGGCTTCGTCGCCGAGGACGAGCTGCTCGAGACCTTGCACGCGCGACCGCGGGGCGTGCACGTGATCATCACCGGCCGCAATGCGCCGGAAAGGCTCCTGGCATTGGCGGACCTGGTGACTGAGATGAAGTCCCACAAGCACCCGTTCGAGCAGGGCCTGCGCGCCCAGCCCGGCCTGGACTTCTGATGCGCGCGATCCCGCGGCTCGTCATCGGGGGCACCTCCAGCGGTGTCGGCAAGACGACCACGGTGTTGGCGCTCACGCGCGCGTTTCGTGCCCGCGGGTTGCGGGTGGCGGTGTTCAAGGCCGGGCCCGACTACCTCGATCCCACGTACCATGCGCGCGCCGCCAAGGCCCCCTGCCACAACCTCGACGGTTGGATGATGGGCAAGGACGCCGTGCTGGACACCTTCGCGCGGGCGAGCCAGGGGGCCGACCTCGCGCTGGTCGAGGGCGTGATGGGCCTCTTCGACGGGGCCTCCGCGACCGGCGAGGAGGGCTCGACGGCCGAGATCGCGAAATGGCTCGGCGCGCCGACGCTCCTCGTCGTGGACGCGTCCGGCATGGCCCGCAGCATCGCGGCCCTGGTCCAGGGCTTCGCGCAGTTCGATCCGGCATTGCCGCTCGCGGGCGTGGTCTGTAACCGCGTGGGCAGTCGCGGCCACCTCGACCTCCTCGGAAAGGCCCAGCGCACCCCTCCCATTCTGGGCGGATTCCCAAAGGAGGAGGCGCTGGCTTTCCCCGAGCGCCACCTCGGGCTACACACCGCGGACGAGGAGGTGCTCCCCGAGGGCACCCTCGACGCGTGGGGCGCTCGGGCCACGGAGTGGCTGGCGCTCGACACCCTCCTCGAGCACGCGCGCGCTGCCCCCGCGCTGGCCGCGCCGGCGTCCCTGGCGAGCACGGCCTCGTCGCGCTGCCGGATCGGCCTGGCGTTCGACGAGGCGCTGCACTTCTATTACGAGGACAACCTGCGCCGCCTCGAGGAGCTGGGCGCCGAGCTGGTGCGATTCTCGCCCATTGCCGACGAACGGCTACCCGACGTGGATGGCCTCTATCTTGGCGGCGGCTATCCGGAGGTCCACGCCGCGGCGCTGTCGGCGAACGAGGGTCTGCGCCGCAGCCTGTCCGAGGCGCACCGGCGCGGGATGCCCATCTATGCGGAGTGCGGGGGCCTCATGTGGCTCTGCGCGACGCTGCGGACGCTGGACGGCAAGGCGCACCCCATGATGGGGCTCGTGCCTGCCGAGGCCGCGATGTGCGAGCGTCTGCAGGCGCTCGGCTACGTCGAGGTGGAGACGCAGGAGCGTTCGCTGCTCGGCCCCGCCGGCGCTCGCTTTCGCGGGCACCAGTTCCGCTATTCGCAGCTGCGCGGGCTGGATCCCGCGCGCGAGGGCCTCTACCGGGTGCGGCGCCGACGCGGTGGCGAGGTGACGCGCGAGGGGTACGCCGCGGGCAATCTCGTCGCCTCGTACGTGCACGCCCACTGGGCGTCGAATCCCCTGGTGGCCCGGGCGTTCGTGAGCGCGTGCGTCGAGGCCCGCGAACGTCGCGCTCCGGGAGGTCCTCGGGATGCCGGGCGCTGAGGTCGCGGCCGCGCTGACGCTGCCGGTGGCGCTCGCGCTCGATGCGCTCCTCGGAGAGCCGCCGAACGCCGTGCACCCCGTCGCCTGGATGGGCAAGCTCGCCGCCGTCCTGGTCCGCGTGTCGCCACGCCGGCCGAGGGCCGCCGCGCTCCTGGCGGGCGGCCTCGTCACGCTCGCTGTCGCGGCCGCGTTCACGAGCGCCAGCGTTCTCCTCATGCGGTCCGTCGAGCCGATCCCGTGGCTGACACTGGTCATCGGCGCGCCCCTGCTCAAGTCCACTTTCGCGCTGCGCGCCCTCGGACAGGCCGCCACCCAGGTCAAGCTCGCGCTGGCCGCAGGAGATCTGCACGCGGCGCGGCGCAGGCTGGGCAGCCTCTGCAGTCGTGATGCAGCCTGCCTCGAGCCGCCAGAGCTCATTGCGGCCACGGTCGAATCGGTCGCGGAGAACGCGTCGGACAGCTTCGTCGCACCGCTCCTGTATTACGCCCTGTTCGGCCTGCCGGGCGCCGTCTGCTATCGGGCCATCAACACGCTCGACGCGATGATTGGCTATCGCGGCGAGCTCGAGTATCTCGGCAAGGTGGCCGCGCGGCTCGATGACCTCGCCAACCTCGTGCCGGCTCGGCTGACCGCGGCCCTGCTGATCGCGGGCGGCTGGGCGGCCGGCGCAGACGCGCGGCGCGGCGTGCGCATCTGGCTCCGCGACGGCGGGCGGACACCGAGCCCCAATGCGGGCCGGCCCATGAGCGCAATGGCGGGCCTTCTGGGCGTCGAGCTGAGCAAACGAGGTCATTATCGATTGGGTGACCCGCTGATTCGCCTTGGTCCCGGCACCATCGAGCAGGCCTGGCGCACGACCACCCTCGCCGGGATCCTGGCCGCCGCCTGGGCCATCACCCTGGTCGCCCTGCGCCATGTCTGGTCGTTCTGACACGGTGCCCGCGCACGGCGGGCTGCTCGAGCGCGAGCTGGCCGAGCTCGGGGTCGAGGCCGCCGAGATCGTGGATTTCAGTGTGAACGTCAACCATTACGGGCCGAGCCCCGTGGTGCTGGGCGCGCTCCGCGCCGCCCCCGTGTCCAGCTACCCCGATCCGACCGGTCACCGGGCACGGTGCGTGCTCGGCGAGGCGCTCGCCGTGGCCTCGGATCGCATTGTCCTCGGCAATGGCGCGGCAGATCTGCTCTGGACGCTCGCCAGGCGCGTGCCCGCCGGCGCGACGGTACTGGTCGTCGAGCCAACCTTCTCGGAGCTCCGGCGGGCGCTCGGCCAGACCGGGGTCCGCGTGGTCGAATGGCGGGCGCGTCGCGAAGACGGCTTTGCGATCGATCTCGCCGCGGTCGCCGAGCGGGCCCGAGCCGAGGGCGCGTCCTGGCTCTACCTGTGCAATCCCAACAATCCGACCGGTGTGGCCCTCCCCGCGGCCGAAGTCGACGCCTTCGCACGCGCCAATCCTCGCCTGACCATCGTCCTCGACCAGGCGTTCCTGACGCTGTCGGAGCGGTCCGATGACCTCTCGTACCCCCTGGCCGACAACGTCGTGGCGGTCCGATCGCTCACCAAGGATCACGCGCTCGCGGGCATCCGCGTGGCCTACCTCATTGCGTCGCGGGAGCTCGCTGCAGGGGTCGAAGTGAGCAGGCCCCCCTGGACGACCAGCGCGCCGGCCCAGGCGGCCGCGATCGCCGCGGTGTCCCTTTCGGGATTCGTGGACGACTGCCGGCGGCGCCTGTTTGCCGATCGCGACCGACTGCGCAGCGCCCTCGGGCGGCTCGGCCTTCTGCCACTATCGACCGCGACCACCTTCTGTCTCGTTCCCGTGGCCGACGGTGCGGCATTGCGTCGGCGATTGCTGGCGCGCCACCGCGTCCTGGTGCGCGATTGCGGGACATTCGGGCTGCCTGGGTTCATTCGGCTCGGGGCCCGGCCCGCGCCGGACGTCGCGCGACTGGTGGGCGCGCTCGCCGTCGAGCTTTGCGCACAGCTTGCAGCGGAAGGGGCATGACGGCATCGACCCTCATGGTCCAGGGCACGACGTCCTCGGCCGGCAAGAGCCTGCTCGTGACGGCGCTCTGCCGGTATTTCCGGCAAGAAGGGCTGCGGGTCGCGCCCTTCAAGTCGCAGAACATGGCGCTCAACTCCGCGGTCACGCCGGATGGCAGCGAGATCGGCCGAGCCCAGGCCGCCCAGGCCGAAGCGGCGGGGGTCCTTCCGACGGCGGACATGAACCCGATCTTGCTCAAGCCCGAGGGCGATCGCCGCTCGCAGGTCGTCGTGATGGGTCGGCCCATCGGCAGCCTGAGCGCGCTCGAGTACCACGCGCACAAGCCAGAGCTGCGCTCCGTCATTGCCGAGTCATTGGCGCGGCTGCGAAAATGCCATGACCTCGTCGTGATCGAGGGGGCGGGCAGCCCGGCGGAGATCAACCTCAAGGACCGCGACCTCGTGAACATGCACGTGGCCCAGCTGGCGAACGCACCGGTGCTGCTGGTCGGCGACATCGATCGCGGGGGCGTGTTTGCCGCCTTCGTGGGCACCCTCGAGCTGCTCGAGCCGCACGAGCGCGACCGCATTGCGGGCTTCGTGGTCAACAAGTTCCGCGGCGACCTCGCGCTCCTTTCGCCTGGCCTGGATTTCCTGGCGCAGCGCACCGGCAAGCCCGTCGTGCGCGTCTTGCCGTACCTGCGCGAGCTGCGTCTGCCCGACGAGGATTCCCTCTCGCTCGCCGATCGCCCTGCCAGGGCGTCTGCTTGCGCGGGGCAGGTCGACGTGGCCGTGGTCCGCCTCCCGCGGATCTCGAACCACGACGACGTCGAGCCGCTCGAGCACGAGCCCGGTGTGGTGGTGCGCTTCGTGGAGGAGCCGTCCGAGCTGGTCTCCGCGGACCTCGTGATCCTGCCCGGCTCGAAGAGCACAGTGGCCGACCTCGATTGGTTGCGTCAGCGTGGCTTCGCAGCCGGGCTCGCCGCGCGTGCGCACGCCGGGCGGCCCATCCTCGGCATCTGCGGCGGCTGTCAGATGCTCGGCCGCTCGATCCGGGATCCGCACCGCGCCGAGTCGGATCGCGAGCGCGTGGAGGGCCTGTCGCTCTTGCCCATCGACACGGTCTTCGCGCGTGACAAGGTGACCGCCGACGTGGAGGTCCGGAGCGCCGCGCCGAGCTTCCTGACCGACCACAGACCGCTCGATTCCAGCCTGCGCGCCTACGAGATCCACATGGGCCAGATCGAGCCGATCTCGCGCGCAGCCGCCCCGTTCGAGATCCTGACGCGAAACGGGCGCCCCGCGGCCGCCCCCGACGGCGCGATGAGCGACGACGGCGCGGTCGTTGGCACCCTGCTGCACGGCCTGTTCCTCGACGATGGGCTCCGCGCGCGCCTGGTCGGCCTCTTGCGGCGACAGAAGGGCCTGCCCGCTCTGCCCGGGCGCGCGCCGGTCGACGCCCGTCAATCGACCTACGACCGCCTGGCCGACAGCGTCCGCGAGCACCTCGACTGCGCGCTCCTCCGCCGCCTCGCGATGCCGTGAACCTGGGCTACGGCCGGGGCGCCGGGCGGCGCGCCTCGAGCAGGTGCTCGACCTCCGTCGCGAGGCGGGACGCGGCCGGGCCGATGAGCGTCATCATCTGGGCGCGACCGAGCTTGTCCTCGAGCTGCCGCTGCACCTCGGGGCTGGGGCCCGTGATCGTGAGGCCAGAAGCGATCAGCTCGCGCCGCACCCGGGGCACGACCGTGCGGTACTCCCGCCACGTCGCGCGCGCGACCTCCTTGCCGTGCTCCGTCAGGTCCTTGCGCACCGACTCGGGGAGCGACTCCCAGAACGCCTGGTTGAAGACGACCATGGCGCAGCTGAAGGCGAGCCGCGCCTCGAGGATGTGCCGGAGGTTCTTGGACCAGCCCGAGCCGAACAGGAACACCTGCGTGTGGAACAGCCCATCGACGAGCCCGGCCTGGAGGAGGGTGTCAACCTCCTGCATGGACGCGGAGACGGGCCTGGCGCCCAGCACCTGCGCCAGGCGGCTGTGGACTGGATTGCCTGGTACGCGCATGCGGACCCCCGTCAGGTCACCGCCGCGCACGGGACGCCGCGTCGCGATGTCGAGCCAACCCACGCCGGCCAGGACGAGGAGGTGGAGACCCGCGCGCCGGAACGCCGGCCCAAGGCGCTCGAGCAACAGCCTGTCGATCGCGTACTCGATCTCCTGATCGTCGCGAAACAGGAACGGCAGCGCGAAGACACCGAGCTCCGGCACCACCTTCGCGCTGGCGAAGTCGCTGATCCCGCAGATCTGCA
Organism: Myxococcales bacterium; assembly: GCA_023248855.1. GTDB lineage: Bacteria > Myxococcota_A > Polyangia > JAHFDS01 > JAHFDS01 > JAHFDS01. The sequence continues at coordinate 3,254 of JAHFDS010000108.1, read as the reverse complement.
GCTGGCCGTTGCGACACTTCTCGAGGTGTGCCTCCTCGTCGCCCAGGACGGCGCCGCCAAAGAGCTTCACGCGGCGCGGCGCCACCCGCGGGGCCAGGTGGTCGACGACCATGCGCACGGCCAGGTCCCAGGGGCTTCCCTCGGGGGCCACGTGCCCGGCGCGGACCTCCGGCAGGGCGCCGAACGCGGGGGATCCGACCAGCAGCACCACCAGCGCCCCGACCCGCGCCGCCGTACGTGCTCCGACCTTCCCCACAGGGAGAGCATACCCAGGGCTCCGAGCTTGGTTGCGTACAAATGAAAAGGGCCCGAGCATCTCTGCCCGGGCCCTTCGGTGGCTTCATTGCGCCTCGCGGCGCTGCTGGTGGCCTACTGGTCGGCCGTCTTGAGCGTGAACGAGGAAGCGGCGTAGCCCTGGACGAGGATGTAGAGGGTGCCGTTCGAGGTCGGCGTGTACGAGAGCGTCTCGTTGCCGCTCGTGGTGTACGCGCGGCTGAGGTACTGGCTCGTGGTCGGCGCCGCGTTCATCTGGAAGTAGAGGTCGATGTCGTTCGCGGCCGTCGTGCGGGCCACGATCTTGCGGCCGGCCAGGACGTTGACCTGGTAGACCTTGCCCTGACCGAGCGCGACGCTGTCGGTCACGTTGAGGTGCGTGACCGTGCCGGTCGAGCCGCCCGAGCCGCCCGAGCCGCCCGAGCCACCCGAGCCGCCCGAGCCGCCGGTGCCGCCAGCCTCGGGGTAGGTGATCGTGACGCTGTAGCTGCTCGAGGACGCGTAGCCGTTGATGGACACGTAGACCTGGCCGGGGCCGGTCACCGAGCACGACTCGTTCGTGCCGTCGAGGTAGGGGCGGCAGTCATAGGCCGCCGAGGTCGGCTGCGCGCCCTTGCGGACGTAGAGGTCGGCGTCGCCGGTGCCGGTCATGTTGACCGTCAGCGTGCCGCCCGAGGCGACGTTGAACGGACCGAGGTGCTTCCAGGCCGACGCCGCGAGCGTGCCGGAGTCCGTCACGGTCCTGTTGGTGCCGGTCGAGCCGCCACCGCCGCCCGCGCCGCTGACCGACTGGTCGAGGATCTGCTTGACGTGCGGCCAGTCGATCATGCCCCCCGCGACCGTGCCGGTGCGCGAGATGGGGAGCCACAGGAAGTCGGGGTGCGCCTTCTTGGAGGCGCCGAACCACTCGCCGCCGACGATCTTGCCGGTCGAATCGACCTCGAGCACGTAATCGTAGGTGTCCGAGTGCGTGTAGCTGTCGATGCGCGAGGCCAGGTTGCCGTCCGTGTTGGACGAGGCCTCGCCGATGTACCGCGCGGTCATGCGGACCTGGTAGAACTTCGCTGCCGCGGTGTTCCACGAGTAGTTGGTGGCGGTGGTCGTGCCGGTCACGAGCTGGGCCGCCCTGGCCGCCGTGATCTCCTGCTGCGTCGAGATGCTGTACGAGCGCATCGGCTGGTTCCAGACCTCGTAGTTGCGGGTCCGGTCCTCGACGAACGACGCGTGCTGGATGCCGAGGTAGTTCGTCACGATGACGTGGTACGTGCCGGGGTTGGTGTCGCGGCAATCGGAGCCGGTCGGGCGGCCGTAGTTGTCGAACGCCTCGGTGGTGTGCGGATCCGAGCCCGCCTCGCAGCGCAGCGAGACGAACTTCGTGTCCGTGCTGTTGTACGAGAGCTCGACCAGGGCCTTGATGTCGTTGACCTTGAAGGTCACGCCGTTGATGGTCACCGGGTTGATCGGCTCGGGCTCGATGATCGAGGCCGGCGACCAGGCGTGGCAGATGCCGAACCAGGTCGCGATGCAGCGGCCGCTCGACTGCCCCGCGCGCTTGGCGCACGCCTCACCGAGGGCCGAGTCGCACTGGCTGTCGGTCGTGCAGGTCTTCGCCCAGGTCATGCTGTCGATGCCGTGCTCGCTCGACACCGCGTTCTCGACCGTGGTGGGGTTCATCCCGAACGCCTGCGCGAACTTCGCCGGCGCCGAGGTGCTGGAAGAGCCGTCCCACTTGTAGTTGATGTTGTCCTCGAAGGTCGGCCAGTAGCTGGCCGCCCACGGGATCTTCGCCGCCTGGCCCGAAAGGGGCAGGTTGGCGATGCGGTACTCGAGGTTCGACGCGAACCCGTTCGGATTGTCTTCCGAGCCCCACGCCTCGCTCTTGGACTCGCCCTTGACGCGGTCGCCGTCCTTGCTCTCCGTCATCTCCTGCCCGGGCGCGGCCGTGTCGGCTCCGCAGCCACCGAGGAGGAGCGAACCAATGATGCTTCCGCCCAGTAGAACCTTGCGCATCTTCCCGTCTCCTTGTGTCGCGCGCGGTCGCGCTGCGACGATTGCGGGCCTTCTCTCCGCCCGGCGTTCAGTTGCCGCGGGCTAGAGCACCATCCGTGCCACATGGTGGGCTGATGTAAGTGTGCGGAGTGGGGTCAGATATGGGGACTGCAGTCCCCCTAAGCTGGCTTACAGACTGGCTAGTGTTTCAGCCATGTATCGGAAAACCGGCTGGTCGACTAGCCGGTCCGGCCACCGACCGTAACCCTCGGTAGACGCAGGGTTGGCTGGCCGTCGGCGACCGGGACGTCCTGGCCATCCTTGCCGCAGACGCCGATGGCGAAGCCGAGGTCGCTGCCCACGCGGTCGATGGAGCGCAGCACGGTCGGGCCGTGGCCGGTGAGGGTGGCGCCGCGCACCGGCGGTCCGACCTGACCGCGCTCGATGCGGTAGGCCTCGCTGACCTCGAACACGAACCGCCCCGACACGGTGTCGACCTCGCCGCCGCCCATCTGGCAGACCAGGAGGCCCGCGTGGGTGTCGCGCACGATGGCGTCCGGATCGTCCGGCCCGGGGAGGATGACCAGGTTCGACATGCGTGGGATCGGGCGGTGCCGGTAGGACTCGCGGCGGCCGTTGCCGGTGGAGCGCGTGCCGGCGCGCAGCGCGCGCAGGCGATCGTAGAGGAAGCCGCGCAGGACGCCGCCCTCGACCAGCGTGGTCGCGCGCGCGGGGGTGCCTTCGTCGTCGATCGCGTAGCCGCCGCGCAAGCCCCCGCCGGCGGCCACGAACGTGGGGTCGTCGACCACGTGGAGCCGCGGCGAGCCGACGCGCCGGCCGAGCCTGGTGGCGTAGAGCGACATGCGCTCCTCGAGCAGGTCCGCCTCGAGGCCGTGGCCGAGCGCTTCGTGGATGAAGGTGCCGCCGGCCTGGGACGACAGGACCACGGGCATCGTGCCAGCGGGGGCGAAGGGCGCGGTGGCGGCGGCGAG
>JAHFDS010000107.1 GCA_023248855.1 Myxococcales bacterium | reverse complement strand
CGTTCTCCTTGGAGTCGGAGAGGCGATGGTCGCTCGGCGAGTCGAAGAGAGGCTGCGACGTGCCGGCGCGCGCGATGTCGAAGTTGATCTCCGATGGGTCCATGCCGAAGAGGGCGGTCGCGAGGCGCAGCAGGTACTCCACCCACTGCTGGAACTCCATGTCGCGGTTGTTGAGCTGGAGGTTGATGTACTCGAGGCCCTCGGACTGGAACATCGGCATGCGCCAGGCGTTCTGCACACCGGTCATCTGCGCGGTCCAGTAGGTCTTGAAGGCCTCGAGGCTCTCGGGGTCGGGTGAGTCGGTGCGGAAGTTGAGGATGCCCTTCGGGATCGAGCCGTTCTTGAAGAAGTTCCGGTTGTACTCCTCGGCCCACAGGATTGACGTCACCGTCATGACGAGTTGCTCGAGCTCGGAGAAGCCGTAGCCGTTCGCGTAGAGGTCGCTTCGCGGATTGCGAATGCAGAATGCGAGCTCCTCCTTGGCGTAGCTGTTGACGATCTGGCCCTGGAAGACCTGCACGTAGTCGACGTGGTCGGGCGGCGGGATGCGGCGAGCGCGACCGTAGGGGCCGACGAGCGGGCTCGTCTGGGCCAGGCGCGTGGTCTCGAGGGCGTTGGCCTCGGAGCCGTTGCCGGCCTGGAGGAGATCCTCCTCGGTGACGGCGATGCGAATGGTGGAGGCGTCCACGGCCATGAAGGCGCAGGGGCGGCCCGCCCGGTCGGGCACGATCTCGAAGGCGGCCTGATCGAAGGTGAGCGAGTCGCGGACGAACTTGCGGAGGAAGACCTCGAAGTCGTCCCAGGGTGCGCGCGTGATGTCGCGGACGGCCTCGGGCTTGCCGCAGGTGGCGACGAAGCGCTCGAGCGCCTTGATGAGGAGCTTCTCCGAACGCGTGGTCTGGTGCTCGGGGTCCTTGTGCTTGATCTCGAAGCCGAGGGACTTCGTGAGCCGGAAGGGCGCGGAGAAGGCGGCCACCTGGTTGATGCGGCGCTGCAGGATCGCCGCGATGACGGTGAGCTGGCGCGAGATGCGGCGCAGCACGTCGTAGCTGAGGCTGAAGCGGCGGTCCTTGTAGCCCATCGCGGCGACGAGCGCGAAGGGGTCGAGCTGGAGGCTCCGCGGGGGATGCGTGGGCGCGCCGACGGGCACCTCGGTCTGCCAGCCCTTGTGCAGGGACTGGCGCTGGATGGTCTCGAGCGCACCGTCGACATCGGCGCGACCGGAGAGCCAGCCGGAGAGGCGCTCGAGGAGCGCCATCAGCGACTTCCTCGGTCGAGGGGCGAGCGTGGCGCGATGCGGGTGGCGGAGCGCACTGCCGCCCGGCCGGCGCCGACCACGTGTTGCGCGGCTCCGAAGGCGGCCGCGGTGGGACTCTGCGGGAGCGCGCGGACGGCGTTGGCCGCGGCGTCGCCGGCGGTCTCGGTGAGCGTGGCGCCTTGGGCACGTACGCCGCGCGCACCCGGTGCGGCACGGGGCTTGGACGGGGCCTCCTCCTCGGGCGGCCCCGGCGGAGGCGGTGGTCGCACCGGCGCAGTGGGGCCGCCAATGGGCGGGGGCGTCGTGGGCGCGCGCCTGGGCGTGATGCCGAGCTGGCGGCGCAGGGGATCCAGGTCGGCGTGGAGGCGCGGGGAGCCCATCTACGGCTCCGGGACCACCGGCACGAGGTTGGTGCCGGGCTGGGTCGTCGAGAACGCCACCTCGGCGGCGGTGCGTGCCTGACCCGGCACGGGCAGGACGCGCGCGAGCCCCTGCGCGGCATTGGCGCGGGCCGTTCGATCCGGCAGGCTGCCCTGGGTGCGCCACTCGGGCCGCGCTGCGATGATGGGTGCGGTCCGCGCAGCCTGCGGCAGGCGATTGCCGGTGCCGGGCGCGCGCTCGAGGACGCCGTCGTAGCCGGTCGGCTGGATGCGCACGAGGGTGGCGCCCTCGGCGCCGGTGGCCAGCTCGAACGACCTGCCCGGCGTGCTCGTGAAGTGGCGGCCGGCGGCCAACCGGGCGACCTTGCCGTCCTCACGCACCCAGAGCGCGCCCTGGAGGACCAGCAGCGTGAGCTGGCCGGTCGGGGCGCTGAGCTTGCCGAGGTGCGCGCCGGCGCCGAGGTGCTCGAGGAAGGCTTCGTAGTCGTCGCCGCGCGTGAAGGGGCGCCGCCATCCCCAGTCGGTGGCCTCGGGCGCGGTCGGGTCCGGCACCGGCTGTGGCGGCTTTCGCTTCGTGGTGACGTCCTTGCCCGTGTACACGATCGCCTCCTACTGGCCGAAGCCGAACGCGGCGCGGCCGAGCTCGTTCCACAGCGCGAGGACCTCGCCCTCGAGGGGCGCAACGTGGCGCGCGATCACGCCCGGGGTGCCGTCGCCGCACGCCTTCACTGCGCTCTCGGGATCGGTCGCCACCACCGTGTCGATGCGGATGTGGCCCGCCTCGGTCGAGCCCGGCGGCGCTACCGCCATAGCCACGAGATACTCGCGCGCGGGCGCGGGCTCGCCCTCCCAACGCGGTGGTGCGATCGCGTCGGGCTGTGCGACGGCCTCCGGGTCGCGGAACGTCCCGAGCAGGCGATCCCACAGCCACGAGAAGATGCCGAAGTTGGTCTGCATGTCCTCGTGGTGCTGGACGTGCAGCCGCCGCAGCCGACGGAACCAGTGAAATCGCTCGAGCCAGAAGCCCTGGACGTGGAAGGCATCGTGGAGGTAGTTGCTCACCCAGCCGATGACAGCGGTCTCGCTGGTGACCAGGACCGCGATCCACGGCGGCAGGACCACGAACGCGGCCCAAACGAGCGAGGTCGCGAACGGCAGGAAGGCGAGGACGAAGCTCTTGCTCGCCGGCGGGCTCAGGTAGCGCTCGGAGAGGAACGCCTCGGGCGGATACAGCTGCTCATGGTGGACCATGTGCCCGCGGTGGAACGCACCGGCGTAGGGGCGGTGGGCCAGCCAGTGGACGAAGTAGCCGGCGCCAAGGACCAGGAAGGCGGTTCCGAGCGTGGCAGCGATGGACAGGACGACAGTGATCATGCGGCAGCCTCCTCGGTCGCGACCTCGACGCACGACCCGCTCGAGACACCGAACGCGTCCGCCCAGGGGAAGCGGCGGGCGACGGCCTCGGCGGCCGCGCGCACGGAGACGGACGTGCGCGCCTGCTCGACATCCCCCTCGTGCTCCTTGATGCTCCGCGTGATGACGCGAGCAGCGGCACGGGCGGCCTCGTTGAGGCCCTCGAGGTCGCGGCGAACCGACTCGTCGGCGACCAGCTGCTCGAGGCCCTTGCCGGCCTTGAGCGCTCGGCGCATGCCCTCGGCATCCGCCGAGCTGGTCGCCGCAATGAGCCGCTCGGCGTGGCGCTGGATCTCGCGCCGCAGCGTCTCGTGCGCGCGCGCGTTGTCGTGCTCGATGCGGACCGGCACCACCGTGTACTCGATGCGGCAGGTGCGGAACTCGGCGTTCGCCTCCGCGACCATGCGGTCGAGCTCGGAGATGGTCTCGGCGAGCTCGGCCTCGCGCGCGACCGGGCAGACCAGCCCGATCACCGTCTTCGAGCACAGCTTGCGCAGGCGCGCGCGCGCCTGTTCGTAGACGGCCTTGGCGCGCAGCGCCTCGGGCTTGTTCTCGAAGACGCGGAGCGTCTTGAACAGCGTCTCCTCGCGCTCGCCGAGGGTCTCCTCGGAGAGGACCTCGCGCTCGTAGGAGACCCCCATGTCGGAGGCCGAGGCCTCTTGCACGAGGATGACTTCGGAGATGTTGAACGTGGACATTGTCCGCTCCTTGCCCCTCCTCGCATGCCTAGCGGCTGGCCCAATCAGCGCCTGTGCGCCCACGCTAGATCGAAAAGAACGATGAAAAATCAGGGGGATGCGCCGGGGCGGCGGGTCTTCATGTCCGTCCGGTCCGTAGGGTGGTGTTCATGAAGACGAACACGATGAAACGAGTGAAGGAGGTTCCCCGGCTTCGCGACTGGGTCGAGCACCAGATCGCCGGGATGCGGCCCGAAGTCTGCCAGGCCGCCTTCGGCATGATGTTGGCGACCGGCCGCGCCTGGCGCATGCTCGAGAGGTTGGGTGTGCCCTGGGAGGTCGCGCTCCGGGCAGTGCAGATCCAGGAGGTCCTGCCCTGTGGCCTGCCCCGAGCGGTCCGTGGCAATCCCGACGCGGAGGGCTTGTCCGCGTTGGCCCGGGCTGCGGTGCGCCGGACCTTTCTCGGCAAGGGCGCACCATTCGAGGCGTGGATCCGGGAGGGCGCCGACGAGTGGGAACGCCGCATGGTGGAGCTCCGCGAGGACGACCTCTCGATCGACATGGCGATGCTCGAGTGCCTGACGCTCTCCATCACGGGCGCCCGGGAGTTCGCGGATCAGGGCCTGGGCTCGTTCGAGGTGATCCTGGGAATGACGGAGTTCCAGTTCGACGACGGTGGCTGGCCCGAGGAGTGCCGGCTCAGCGATGGCGTCGCGACGACCGGTGACGACGACGACGGCGCGAATGTCGTCCTCCGCTCCGCGAGCTGAGGGTGCTCAGGGAAGCTGCAGGCGGAAGACCCGTCGCGGCGCACCCTCACCTGGCATCACAAGCGTGCGCACCCAGGCGAGGCCCGCCTTCTACCGAAGCCGCGATGATCTGAGGAGATCGGCGTGCGCTGACGCTATGCTGTGGGAGCGATGAGTGACCCCATCGAGAACGCCGATACGCTCGCGCCATCGGGCGTGGCGTCGCCGGATGGGTTCGACACGCTCCTTCCGCGCCTCGCAAATCGATATCAGCTCCTGGGGCTGCTCGGCAGCGGTGGCATGGGCGCCGTCTATCGCGTGCGCGACACCGAGCTCGGCGAGGTCGTGGCGTTGAAGATGTTGCGGCCGGAGCTCATGAATGACGAGAGCGCGCTCGCGCGTTTTCGGGACGAGGTCCGGCTCGCTCGGAGGGTCACGCATCGCAACGTCGCGCGCACCTTCGACATCGGTGAGCACGAAGGCGCGAAGTTCCTCACGATGGAGCTGGTCGAGGGGCGCTCGCTCGCCTCGCTCATCGGCGAGCGAGGGGCGTTGCCTGTGGATGACGCCATCGGGATCGCCGAATCGATCTGTGCGGCTCTCGAGGCGGCGCATGCCGCTGCCGTCGTCCATCGCGACCTGAAGCCCGAGAACGTTCTGATCGCGAAGGATGACCGCGTCGTCGTGACCGACTTCGGGATCGCTCACGCGCTCGACGCGAGTCGAGGCGCGACCGCAGTCGTCGGGACACCCGCATACATGGCGCCCGAACAGCTCGACCCGCGCGCAAACGTCGATCAACGCGCCGATCTCTACGCCCTCGGCGCGCTGGTGTTCGAGATGCTGACGGGAGAACGCGCATGGAAGGGCGACGCACCGATGGCGCTCTTGGCGGCGCGCCTGGTCACGCAGGCGCCGCCGAACCCGCGCTCCGCGCACCCTGAGATCTCCGAGTCGCTCGGCGCCGTCGTCATGCGGTGCATGTCGCCGACTCCAGCCGATCGCTTCGGGAGCGCCGCCGCGGTCGCGCGCGCGCTGCGTTCTGCCGATGCCCTCTCACCCTCGCCAGCGCTGCCACCGCCGCGACACGCGCCCCGCCCGATGCCCTCGGCGACGACGGTCGCCGTGTTGCCGCTCCGTAACGACGGTCCGCCGGCGGACGACTACATCGCCGATGGTCTGAGCGACGACCTGATCGACACGCTGTCGATGACGCGTGGTCTCCTGGTGAGACCCCGCGGGGTCGTTGCGCGTTTCAAGGGGCAGCGCGACGCCGCACAGGAGATCGGGAGGGAGCTCGGCGTGCAGGTCGTCGTCGAGGGTTCGCTCCGGCGCGTCGGCGAGGCGATTCGCATCGGCGTGCGGCTGATCGGTACCGCCGACGATTTCCAGCTGTGGGCGCGTCGCTTCGACGCCAAGGTGAACGATCTCTTCGCCGTCAGCGACTCCGCCGCGCAGGCGATCGCGCAAGCGCTGACCACCGAGCTGCCTTCTCACGAGCGGGCCTCATCGAACGACCCCGCCGCGATCGAGCTCTACCTTCGGGCTCGTCAGGCGTACTGGAACTCGTCCGCCACGAACGCGGCGGAGCTGTTCGAACGCGCGCTCGAGCTGGAGCCATCCGATCCGAAGATCGTCGCCGGATGCGCCATTGCCTACGCGCGCATGATCTTCTTCGGAGAAGGACCGCGCGAAGCGACCGTCGCGCGCGGGCGCGAGCTCACCGAGCGAGCCGTGGTGCTGGCGCCGGAGCTCGGCGACGTGTGGGTGGCGCTGGCGAGCTTCCGGCTCAACACCGGGGATCCGATCGGCGCTGCGCACGCACTGGGCGCGGGGCTCACGCACGCGCCCAACTCGGCGATGCTGCAGGACTGGCTCGGACGTCTCCTCGTAGAGACGGGCTCCATCGATGAGGGCGTGGTGCGGCTCGAGATCGCGGTCGGCCTGGATCCGACACTGCTCAGCGCCCGCTTCGAGCTCGCGCGCGCGCACGCGCTCCGAGGCGAATGGGACGCCTCCGACGCTGCGCTCGATGCGGTCGAGGCTCCCGAACAGGCCGCCTCGCGAGACGCGCTGCGGGCACGAATCGCGCTGTGGCGAGGGGTGAGTCGGCAGCTCGTGGCGTCGCAGCCCTACATGAATCTCTACGCTCGGGCGCTGGAGCTTCGCGCGCTCACGGCCGAGCAACGAACGTACATGCAGGAGCGCGCCCAGGCCGCTTCGGCCCGCATGCGCCCGATGTTCCTTCAACGCAACGCGGACCTCCTGTCGGTCGTGGGCGACGTCGATGCGGCGCTCGCCGCGGTGGAGGAGGCGGTGAAGAGCGATCTCATCGACCTCGCGTGGATCGACCGATGTCAGGCGCTCGCGCCGTTGCGCACCGATCCGAGGTGGGAGCCGCTGCGCACGATCGTCGCTGAGCGTGCGAAGCGAATTCTGGACGGGCTCCGTCGCGACCCTCCGGCTCCGCCGATTGCATAGGCATGGCCGGCACGGACAAGGTGGACGTTGCGGTCATTGGCGCGGGGCCCGGCGGCCTGGCTGCGGCTGCGACCCTCCGACAGGTCGGGATCAGCTCGGTGGTCTTCGACCGCGAGACGCAGCTCGGAGCGAGCTGGCGGCGTCACTACGATCGCCTCCATCTGCACACCACGCGCTCACTGTCTGCGCTCCCTGGGCTGCCGATCTCGAAGCAGTACGGCTCCTTCGTCGCACGCGACGATGTCGTCCAGTACCTCGAGGACTACGCGCGCCATCACGAGCTCTCCCTCCAGTTTGGCACTGTCGTAAGTCGACTGGAACGCGCCGGCGCGGGGTGGCGGCTCCTTACCCCGGAGGGCCCGGTCGATGCGAGCTCGGTGGTGGTGGCGACCGGGTACTCGAACGCACTGCACGTCCCCGACTGGCCCGGCCGCGACGCCTTCACGGGCGAGCTGATCCACGCCAGCCGCTACCGCAATGCGGCGCCCTATCGTGGCAAGGACGTGCTCGTCGTCGGCACCGGCAACACTGGCGCCGAGATCGCCGTCGACCTGGTCGAAGGGGGAGCGGCATCGGTCAAGCTATCGGCGCGGACACCGCCCAACATCGTGCCGCGGCAGTTCGCGGGCATCCCGACCCAGGCGCTCGGGATCATGCTGCGCCCCTTGCCCGCGTGGATCGTGGATCCCATCGTGGCGTTGTTCTCCAGGCTGACCCTCGGTGATCTGACGCGCTACGGAGTTCCCAAAGCCCCCCGCGGCATGTACACCCAGGTGCTGCGGGATGGTGTCCTGCCCATCCTCGACGTGGGGCTCGTCGCCGCGCTCAAGCGCAGGCAGGTCGAGATGGTGCCTGGCGTAGAGGCCTTCGATGGCGCCGACGTCCTCCTGGCCGGCGGCAAGCGTGTCCGCCCGCAGGCCGTCGTCGCGGCGACCGGCTATCGACGCGGGCTCGAGGGCCTGTGCGGCCACCTCGGCGTGCTCGATGCCCGAGGCTGTCCGACGGTGCACGGCTCGCGGGTTCATCCCGACGCGCGCGGCGTCTACTTCGCCGGCTTCACGAACCCGGTGAGCGGCGCCTTGCGCGAGCTGGCGAAGCAGTCGATCCGCATTGCCCGCGCGATCCGCCAGGCTCAAGCTACGCGCTGATCCGTGTGGATCTCTTGAGCCGTCGTAACATGTTGGTCCTGCAAGGCGTACCCGTCAGAGCAGGCCCGTGGCATCTGGCCTGAGAGGAGGCTGTATGCGGATTCGTTCGATCGTCTTCATGGTCACGCTCGGGGCTGCTTGCGGCCAGCAACTCGGCGCCTCGGCGGGCGCTCCGACGACCGGGGTCACGGCCGCGGAGGCCACGTTCGCGGTTCATTGATTCGACGTCGGCAAGCAAGCCCTGGACGGGCTGCCAGGAGTTCGGTCGGTGAGATCCGGATGGCGCGACGGCCTCGAGGTCAATGATGTGGCCTACGATCCGAGGCGAGTCACGCTGCAGGAGCTGGAGAGCGCCTTGAAGAAAACGGGCACCCTCATCCGGCGCCTCGTGCCAAAGTGAGCGCCCGAGCGCATCAGGGGACAAGGAGACTTCGATGAGCCAGACACACAAGGGAAGCTGCTTTTGCGGCGCCGTGGAGCTGACCGTGACCGGCGAGCCCGCCGCTGCAGGTTATTGCCATTGTTCCTCCTGTCGGAGCTGGGCGGCCGCGCCGGTCAACGCCTTCAGCCTGTGGAAGCCCGAGGCGGTGAAGATCACCAAGGGCGCAGACAACATCGGCACCTACAACAAGACCGAGAAGAGCTTCCGCAAGTTCTGCAAGACCTGCGGCGGGCACCTCCTGACGGACCACCCGCCATTTCAGCTCGTGGACGTCTACGCCGCCGTGATTCCGACCTTCCGCCACGAGCCCAAGCTGCACGTCCACTACGGCGAGAGCGTCCTGTCGATCAAGGACGGCCTGCCCAAGATGAAGGACATGCCCAAGGAGATGGGCGGATCGGGAGAGACTGTCCCCGAGTAGGGTCGTCGACAAGCACATCGGCGACGCGGTGATGGGTGTCTTCGGCGCAGCACGAGCGCCGTCCAGCATCCCCGTTCCGCCCTTCGTTCGCGCGAGGTGGATTCTGCGAAGTGTAGGGTGCAGGATGGAGTGCACTCAGAGCAGCCCTCGCAAATGCCCGATCCGGAACCTCCCGAGCCACTTTCTCGCGCTCGAGCCGTCTTGCAGAGCTGGCGGCGCGCGCTCGGTCCCTTGCCCGAGGCAGGCCTCGAGCGCGGGCGAGGTCTACTGCGATCGGTCATGGCGGAGGCCGTGCCGGGAAGCTTCGAGGATCTCGGCAAGGTGCTGCTCCACGCGGCTCTGGTGGGCCTGGCCGCGGGGGTCATGGCGCTCATCTTCCTGGGTGGCCTCGAGCTCGTCGAGCGCGGGTGCATGCAGATGCTGGCCGGGTACAAACCGCTCCGTGCCCAGGGTGAGGCGCTGCTCGAGGGCGCCGCAACCGGCTCGTTCCGGCCCTGGGTGCTCGTGTTCCTGCCGGCGATCGGCGCGCTCGGCTCAGGCCTGCTGACCCAGCTCGTGCCGGAGACCCATGGCGGGGGCGGCGATGCCATGATCCGCGCGTACCACCACCAGGGCGGCGTGGTCCGGCGCCGGGTGATCTGGGTCAAGGCGCTGGCATCCATGCTCACCCTCGGCACGGGAGGTTCCGGCGGGCGGGAGGGACCGACCATGCAGATCGGCGGCGCGCTCGGCTCCGCGGTGGCCAGGGCCCTCTCCGTGAGCCCGCGCGAACGACGCATCCTCCTGGTAGCGGGAGTCGCCGCGGGGATCTCGGCGGTCTTCAAGACGCCACTCGGCGCGGCACTGCTCGCCGTGGAGGTCCTCTACCGTGACGACTTCGAGACGGATGCGCTCGTGCCCGCGGTGCTTGCCAGCGTCATGGCCTACTCGGTCGTCATCTCGGTATCCGGCGAGTCGATCCTGTTCGCCCACGCAGCGCGCTATCCCTTCGTCCCGTCGCATCTGCCGCTCTTTGCGGTGATGGCTCTGTTCATATGCGTTCTAGCAAATGTCTTTCTCTTGACCCTGGGGAAGGTGAAGGCCTGGTCCGACCGAATGCCCGTGCCGGCGTGGGTTCGTCCGGCCCTCGGTGGGCTTGCCCTCGGCCTGGTGATCACGCCGGCGCTCTGGCTGGTTGGGGCGCGCATCGAGGCCCCTGGGCAGGGGCTGGGAATCCTGGGCGGTAGTCACGGGGCCGCGCAGGTGGCCATCAGTGGCGCGGCCTGGCTGCCGGGCGGCTGGCGTGGCGTGGAGCTCTTGTTGCTGCTCTGCGCGGGCAAGCTCATCGCGTCCGCCCTGACCATTGGCTCGGGCGGTAGCGCCGGAGACTTCGCCCCCTCGCTCGCGCTCGGGGCCTTGCTGGGAGGCGCCTTCGGCCGCGCAGTTCAGCTCCTGTTGCCAGGTGCCGGCATCGATCCGGAGGCCTTCGCGCTCGTCGGGATGGCCGCCTTCTACGGCGGCGTCGCGCACGTGCCGCTCGCGGCACTGGTGATCGTGTGCGAGCTCGCCGGCAACTATGACCTCCTCGTGCCGCTCATGCTCTCGGTGGGCATCGCCTTCGTTCTCCTGCGCGGGCGCTCGCTGTATCACGCACAGGTTCCAACGCGCCGCGACTCTCCCGCCCATCGCGAACCGGAGCGGGTTGACGTGCTCACGGCACTCCTCGTGCGTGACGTGATGCCGGCTGGCCGCCCCTACGCGCGGCTCGAGCCCGAGACCGCCGCGCCCGAGATGCTCCGGCGCATGTCCGCCAACCAGTGGCAGGACACCTTCCCGGTGTTGGCCGAGGACGGTCGTCTCCTGGGAATCGTGCCCTCCGAGGTGGCTCGCACGCTCGCGACGCCCGAGGGCCAGGAAGCCGCGATCATCGCGTCGGACGTCATGCAGCGGCCCGTGACGGTGCGCGTAACGGATGACCTCAGGACTGCCAGCAAGCTTCTCCTCGAGAACCACCTGCGTGAGCTCCTGGTCGTCGATGAAGGCGGACTCATCGAGGGATTCCTAGACGAAGCCGACGTAGCGCGGGCGTACCTGCAGGCGACTCGCAACCCGGGCCAGTCGGGCGCCCACTCGGTTCTGTGAGCCCTCCGAGACGCTGAGGCGCCAAAGGCCAAGAAGGCCCAAGCCACATCGAAAATTACCGGGTAACATTGTCCGTGCGCAGTCCAGCAGGTCTTCGGCACCAGCTGATGGCTGTTGGGTCCCGCTGAAGCCACGCGCATCGTTCGTCTAGAGAATGGATACCTATGAGATCCCCAGGAGCGTGCGGCGCTACGTCATCGAGCGCATCGACTCCGTGCCAGAGCTCGAGGTCATCATGCTGCTCCACGACAACCCGGATCGAGCATGGAAGGTGGCTGAGGTCGCCGAGCGCGTCTACGTGAGCCCAGCGATGGCCACTGCACTCCTGGCAAGGATGGTCGAGGACGGCGTCTGCGCTCCGATCGGAGAAGGCGACGAGCCGGCGAGCGCCTACCAGTATCGGCCGACGGCCGAGCGTGCGCCGATCATCGATGGCCTGGCCGAGGCGTACCGGCGCGCCCTCATCTCGCTTACCAAGATGATTCACTCCAAGCCAAACGCCAGCCTGCGGGAGTTCGCGGACGCGTTCCGCATCGGGAAGGGCTGACATGCAATCGCTGGCAATCCCGGTTTATTGCCTCTGCCTCCTTGCGGCCTTCGGTTGCGCCTGGCTGCTCCTGCGCAGTCATCGTCGCAGCCGATCTCCCCTGCTCCTGTGGAGCGGACTCTGCTTCTGTGGGCTCACCATCACCAACTCCCTGCGGGTGGTCGATCTCGTGTTCGTGCCAGATGTGGACCTCTTCATCTGGCGCAACCTCGCGACCCTCGTGTCCATGCTTCTGCTCCTCTACGGACTCATCTGGGAAACCACGCGATGATGGCCACTCTGAACGTGTTTCTGCTCGGCGCGATCGCGATGACATCGCTCGTCGCCAGCGCGTTTTTCTTCCGCTTCTGGAGGGACACGCACGATCGCCTGTTCTTTCTGTTCGGCCTGGCCTTCCTGGTGGATGCCCTCGATCGGCTCGGGATCGCGCTATCCGACCGCCCCAACGAGGGGCACCCACTGTTGAACGTGGTTCGCTTCGTGTCCTTCGCGCTCATCATCGTCGCCATCATCGACAAGAACCGCGGGAAGCGAGCCTGACCGACGCGAGACGCCGAGTTTCCCGGCCCGTCAGGGCGGGGGGGACTTCGGAAGCAGCGGTGTCAGCCGCAAGAACACAAAGCCGACAATCCCCGCGGCGACTGAGCCAAGCAGAATTCCCAGTTTGGCCTGATCGAGCAGGTCCGGCGAGGCGACGAAGGCCAGCGCCGCAATAAACAGCGCGACCGTGAAGCCGATCCCCGCGATCACCGCGACACCGAAGAGCTTGGCCAGGGACGCTCCGCCGGGCATGGGCGCCAGTCGCAGCTTCACGGCGAGCACCGTGAGCCCGAAGATCCCGAGCTGCTTGCCGGCGAAGAGGCCTACGGCCGCTCCGAGCGCGACGGGCGCGGCAAGGCTCGAGATCCCGAGCCCCCCAATCGCGACGCCCGCGTTCGCGAGCGCGAAGACCGGCATGACGACGAAGGCCACGAAGGGATGCAAGAGGTGCACGAATCGCTGCAGCGGCGCCTCGAGCTCCTCCAACTTCTCCTCGATCATGAGGATCGCCACGCCCTCGAGCTCCTCGTCGCCTGGCTTGTCGGCGAGCTCCGACACGTGCTCTGTCAGCTCCCTGAGCACCTCGCGGTGCGCACGCCGCGGCCGCGCGGGGATCAGGAGTCCGAGGATCACGCCCGAGATGGTCGCGTGGATGCCCCCGTGATGGAGCGCGTACCAGAGTCCCGCGCCCACCGTGGCGTACGCAAGCCCGTTGGTGACGTAGCTCCGATTCATCCAGAAGAGCACGATGGCAAGTCCGACCGCACCGAGAAGCCACACAAGGCTCAGGCCGTGCCCGTAGAAGAGCGCAATCACCAGGATGCCGCCGATGTCATCGAAGATGGCGAGGGCCGTGACGAAGACGATGAGCGCGCGCGGGACCCGATCCTTGAGCAGCGTCATGATTCCGATGCAGAAGGCGATGTCGGTCGCCATCGGAATGCCCCAGCCGGTTTGGCCGGGGCCGCCCCAGTTGAACGCCAGGAAGATGATGGCAGGGACGACCATCCCACCGACGGCCGCGATCGCAGGCAGGCTCGCCTTCGCCAGCGTGTTGAGCTCGCCAACGACGAGCTCACGCTTGATTTCCATGCCGACCACGAAGAAGAACACCGCCATCAGGCCGTCGTTGATGAGCGCCCGCAGCGTGAAGGTCGCCATCGCCCCGCCCGCTCCAAGGGCAAGTCGAAAGTCGAACGCTGTCTGGTAGCTCGGCGCGTGCAGGTTGGCCCAGACGAGCGCGGCCAATGCGCACGCGAGCAACAGGATTCCGCTCGCGGCTTCGAGGCGAAGAAACGCCTGAAGGGGCCGCACCACGGCCCCAAAGAGTCGAGTGCTGGCGCCTGGCGTGATCATCGGGCTGCGCCGGCGGCGAGGGCTACGCGCGGGGCGGTAGAGGTCAAGGCATCGAAGGTCGTCAAATGGATCCTCCCACCGGCGTGTGAGTGCCGGAGGGGTGGCGGCCCGACCACCCTGGATCCTGCAGCGACCAGCGCTGCACCCTTGAGGGCTGACTGTGTCACGTCGCCACGAGATCGGAAAGGCTCCATCACAGCCCTCGATCGCGACCACGCCGGCCTGGAGTCACTGGGTCCCTCCGAACGTGCCAGCAGACCCCCTTGTGCGGGCAGCCACGTCTGAGCTTGCGACACCGGGCCGAGCGCTGGATGCTACGCGGGCGCTGATGCTCCGGCGAAAATACCAAGGAGAGGACGACATGACCAAGAACACGCTCAGAGGCGTTGCGGCGGCAGCCGCGCTCGCGATCGTTGCTACCACCGGCGTTGCGCTCGCGCAGAAGAAGAGCAAGAAGGAGCCCGTGATGTGGGCAGCCACGGACCTCAAGTGGGCCACGCCCCCTGGTGCACCCAAGGAGGTCCAGATTGCTTCCCTGTGGGGTGCGATGGAAAAGGGGCACTATGGCGTGCTCGGCAAGTTCGCGGCGGGGTCGAAGCATCCGCTTCACACCCATTCCGCCGATCTCAAGATCGTCGTCGTCTCTGGCGGCTTCCTCACGGGTCCCGAGGGCGGGCCGGAGAAGACCTATGGTCCCGGCTCCTATCTGATGATCCCGGGGAACTGGAAGCACACCGGTGGCTGCGCTGAAGGGGCGGACTGCGTCTTCTTCCAGGAGTCGGACGGCAAGTTCGACGTCAAGTTCATCGAAGCGAAGAAATAGCCTCTCCCGAAGATACACGTGCGCCGCTCCTCCTTGAGGGCAGGCGCGACTTCATCGTACGATCGGGGAATGGTGCGGCTTGACGAGGGGGCGCTCGAGCAGAAGCTGGACGCCCTCGAGCGTGCGCGCTCCTGGGGCCCGCGGGTCGTGTCGAAGCTGGAGGCGTTGCTACGCCTGGAGGACGATGCGCTGCTGTTTCGAGTGAACGCGCTGGCGTTCGCAAGCGAGCGCGGCATCGAAGAGAACGAAGCAGTCGACCTGTTTCTGCACGCCACGAAGCTGGGCCTGTGCATCATGGAATGGCAGCTCATCTGCCCGCAATGCACAGACGCCGTCGAGACCATCCACTCGCTCGGCGCGGTGGGCAGCACGTACCACTGCAACTTGTGTCGCAAGGATCTCGAGACCTCGCTCGACGACCTGATCCAGGTCACATTCACCGTATCCCCCGCGTTGCGCCGGCTGCGCTTTCACGACCCGGACTCGCTTGGCATCGAGGACTACTGCTGGGGCTACCATTCGTCCGGAAGCCGCGGCCCCGACGGACGGAGCTGGGCCGAGTCCATCCGTCCGTTCGTGGCTGCGCTGGGCTTCGTCGAACCGGGGCAGGTCAGGCGCTTCGAGCTCGAGCTCCGGCCCGGTGTCATCAGAGGCGTGGATCGCTTTCATCGCGCCGAGATCAACATCCCGGTGCGAAGCACTCCGACGGGTGTTCCCGGGCCGGTGCGGCTACGCCTCGAGGGTGGGCGATTTCTGCCCGAGGCGCTCGAGATCGATTCCGGACCTGCCGTCCTCGAGATCGAGAACGGCATGGAGCGCCGCGCGGCGATCACCACGATCAACATTGGTCCTGGTCGTTCCCCAGGGCCGTTCGTACTGCCGCGCTTCCTGACCGGCAAGAGGCTGTTCGTGACGCAGACCTTCGGCGACCTATTTCGATCCGAAACGGTAGGGCGCGGCGGCCTCGCGCTCAAGGACCTCACGTTCCTGTTCACCGATCTCAAGGGCTCGACCGCGCTCTACGATCGGATTGGCGATCTCAAGGCCTTTCACCTGGTCGACCAGCACTTCGATCGCCTGGGGCAGGTCATCCGACGTCACCACGGCGCTATCGTCAAGACCATTGGAGATGCCGTGATGGCCAGCTTCGCCGGCCCACAGCACGCGGTGGCGTGCGGAGTGGAAATGCTTCGCACGATCGACGACTTCAACCGCGAGCGCGGTTCTCGCGACGTGATCTTGAAGCTCGGTCTGCATTGTGGGTCCTCGATCGCGGTGACGCAGAACGAACGACTGGACTACTTCGGCCAGACCGTCAACATCGCCGCGAGGGTCCAGGCCCTCGCCGCGGGCGACGAGATCTGCCTGACGGACCAGGTGATGGCAGCGCCCGGCGTGCGTGAGCTGTTGACTGGCCTCGACCTCACCTCCGGAGAAGCGCAGCTCCGCGGGATCGAGCGCCCGTTGCTCGTCCATCGCGCCCGAGCGCGCTGAGCACGCACCCCCGTCTCGGTCGTGCGGGCGTTCGCCGAGGTTGGTGACGCCGTCCGGGAGTCACGCGGCCATCGCTGGTCAACACCGACTGGCGGCGTAGAGCGCGTGCACGCCCTCGAAGCCCTTGAGCGCTACCTCGCGCTGCGAGTCGAACCTGACGTCTGCGGTTCCCTCCGCCAGCGCCAGCACGCGTGCGGAGGCGAGCACCTCACCGCCCGCCGCCGCGCTGGCCACGCGGGAGGCGTAGTTCACGGTCGCGCCATAGAAGTCGTTGTTCTCGTGCACGAGCTCGCCCGCGTGCAACCCGATCCGGACCTTGATCGGGGGGAGGTCCGGCAGCTCGAGCCCGCGGACGGCGTCCTGGATTGCCAGGGCGCAGCCGAGGGCGTCGGGGGGCGAGGCGAAGGCGAGCATGAACCCGTCACCGATGGACTTGACCTCGAATCCGTTCCAGAGCTTCACCTGCCCGCGGATGACCTCGTTGTGCGCGCGCAGAATGGTCATCCAGCGCTCGTCCCCGAGTCTCGCGTTGAGCGTGGTGGAGCTCTCGATGTCGGTGAACATGATCGTCCGGAGGACGCTGGCCGGGGCTGAGCCCAGGGAGGGCCGCTCCGCCGAGATCGCATCGGCGATGCGATCGATCGAGCTCGTGAGTTCCACGCCCAGCACCTCGGCATTGCCCACCGCGACGGAGGTGTGCCACTGGATGAGCTTCCAGGTGCCGCGTTCGAGGTGAAAGACGCCGGTGCATCGGAACGGAACATCGGCGGGAAAGGGAGGTGCCACTACTGGCCAATCCTCGATCCACCCGACGTCTCCGGCGACGAAGGCCTTGGCTTTGCCCACAAAGAGTGGGTAGGCGTGCCCCATCTCCTCCCACTGCTTGCGCAGGAGGAGGGCAGCGGAGCGATGGTCTCTCCAGACCTCTGCCTGGTCCGTGCCGAGGAACAGGAAGGCACTGTGGCTCGAGAACAGATTGGACATGACCTCTGCGTCGCCTTCGCGAGCAGCTCGGTAGATGCGCTTGAGCACCTCGAGGAGCTCCAGCGAGGGAAGCACTTCGGTCATGACGACTCTATTACTACGGGCCTACGGGCCCGCGCCAGGCCGGACGAAAGCGCTGCAGCTCGGGCCTCCGGCCGACCAGGAAGAGATGGGCGGCTTCGGAGGGACTGTCCCCGCGTAGGCGTCCGGGAATACCGGCCGAGTCGCTCCGGTTCTGCTCCGAAGAGGGGGCCGATCATGCTCAGAGATGCTGCTGTCCTCGTTTTTCTGGCGTCGGCCTGTACACAAGCACAACCGCCGTCGGTGAGCGCGAACCCAGCGGCCGAGGATGTCTTCCAGCAGCGCCATGAGGGCGTCCGGCTGGTCTTCGAGAGGCACTGCGGGACCTGTCATCGAGCGGACCTCCCCAGCGCCCAGCCCGGCGCCCTGGCGGTGTTCACCATCAACGAGCCGGACTGGTCGGCCCGCATGTCGGAGTCGCAGCTTCGTTCCGCGATCTACCGCATCCAGAATCTGGTCGAGATCGATGGGGCCGCCTTCGAGAGAGATCTGCGGGCCTTCGCCGGGCAGGCCGGCAAAGACGATCTGCTCCTGGTCCAGAAGTACGTCGATCAGTTGCTCGAGCGGCGGGCCATCCGGACACCGGAGAAGAAGTGCAGCTGACCCGGTGCCTGCGCACGACTGGGTGTATCAGGGCACGGGACCGGACTCGACGCCATGGCGACCGAGGATGGCCAGGATCGCGTCGTGCAGGCTCGTCGTGCGCGTTCCCTCGCGCAGCAGTAGCAGCACGCTCATCCGTCCGCGGTGCAGTGCCGGAACCACCGGCTGGGTGTGGAGCTGTGAGGTCGAGGCGGGGTCGTGGAGGTCGAGGTGGAGCCAGACGCCATCGTCGGCCGGGCTCGGGACTCCAGCGGTCCACCCTCCGCGCTGCGCCGGCGCGTGCGTGTGATAGGCGTAGCTGATCGTGAGGCGCTGCAGGTCGCAGCTCGTGCGCGCCGAGAAGTCGGTGAGCTGCGGATACTGGCCGCGCAGCGCCTCGAGGTCCTTCGCGATGGCCTGGATTGCATCTGCGTCGCTGGTCATCCCCACGGGATGAACGACCAGCGTCGTCCTCGGGCCATCGGCGCGCGCGTCGATCGACTGGAGGATGACGGTGCGTCCGACACCGAGGCGACTGACCTCGTCGAGCGCTCGCGTCGGAACGGCATGCGGAAACGGGCCCCACTCGATGACGCCGCCCGCGTAAGAGCGCGGCTTGCCGGCCAGCGGCTCGTCGTACTCTGCCGCGAGGAGCAGGGGGGACTTCACGCTCGTCGTGTGGGTGAGCGATCGCAACACATCGTCGGCCGGATCAGCGAACACGAGCGCATCGGAGACCACGCCGAGAAGCGGCACCGGGCCCGGCCGAGGACCGAATACGCGCGTGGCCGAGAAGCGCCCGCGGCGGGCGTGCACGAGCGCCACCCGCTGGCCGCTTTCGCGAAGGACCTCCTGGACGCGCGCGTCTGGAGGCACCTCATCCCAGCCGAGCTCGCTCGCAGCCACGTCGCGCACCTCGAGCGGGCCCCCGAGGACGCGCATCATTGCCTCGATCGCAGCGGGCGTCGTCGACACTGCGACTGGCGGGAGCCCGGGCGGTGGCGACATCAGTGGCACCTGCGGAGTGGGCGCGCAGGCGAGCACGAGCAAGAGCGCAGCCGGGTACGCATGTGGCACCGAGCGCGATTGTACCGCGCGAATCACCCGCGCTCCGCCTCGTGACGTCTGCCAGGGCCTGATAGGATCAGGCCGCCGTGGCAAAGCGGTGGCAATCCCGGGTGTGGGCAGCGTCGTGCGCGGTTGCGCTATGGTTGGTGAGCGGCCCCGTGCACGCCTGCTCGTGTCGCGGCGGCCCGTCGGCTGCTGCGGCGCTGGCCAAGAGCGCGGCCGTGTTCGAGGGTGAGGTGGAGGCGGTCGAATCCATCGGGCAGCACGGCGTGCGCGTGACCCTGCGCGTCCTGCGCCGCTGGAAGGGAGCCAGCGCGGCCCTGGCCATCCTCGAGAGCAACCCTCGCCACCCGTGTTCGCGAGTGACCTTCGAGCTCAAGCGTCGCTACCTCGTGTATGCGGACGCGACCGGTGCCCGGGAGGCCAGTTCGCCGCTCGCCGTTGGGCCGTGCAGCAGGACCACCTCGGCCCAGGGCGCCGAGCGCGAGATGACCCGGCTCGACGAGCTTCAGCGGCGCGCCGCACGAAAGCGCGACTGAGGACCAGGTCCGCGACCCGCGGCAGATGTTGAAGCCATCGATCGCGACCACCCCGCCCGGGAGTCACGGGGCCCCTCCAAACGTGCCAGCAGACCCCGGCCCGCCACTCGGGGCGGTCTATTGGACCAGAAGGAAGCCGAGGAATCCCACGTACCCGGTGAGCAAGACTGCCCCTTCCCAGCGGCGACACACGCGCTCGGTGCGCAGGAACACCACTGCAACGAGGGTCATCGCTACGAGCACCCCGAGATCGACCACGAGGGCCGACGGGGCGCTCCAGATGTTGCCCACGGCCCCAGCGGCTCCGAGGCACAGGAGCACATTGAAGATGTTGGAGCCCACAACGTTGCCGACAGCGATGTCGGAGTGACCTCGCAGGGCTGCGATGACGCTGGTGGCGAGCTCTGGCAGCGAGGTGCCCACAGCGACGATGGTCAGCCCCAGGACCCGCTCGCTCATGCCCCAGGATCGCGCGAGCGCCGTGGCGCCCGTGACGAAGAGGTGCCCGCCGATGAGGAGCACGGCCAGGCCCGCCAGCGCGACGAGCACGTGCTGCCCGCGCTTGCCGGCCCCGGGCGCGCCGGCCTCGTGTGCCGCTGCAGCCGTGACCGCTGCCCCCTCCGTGGCTTCTGCGACAACGGTCCTGCGGGCGCCCTTGAGCGTCCAGTACGTGTAGAGGACGGCTGTCAGCAGGAGCGCGCCCGCTTCCCACCACTGCACGAGGCCATCGTAGAGGACAGCCGGGAGGACGAGAGCCGTCGCGAGCAGGAACGGGAGCTCGCGCCGCCGCAGCGCGCCGTCTACGCGGGCGGGGCGAACCAGCACCGAGACGCCCAGGATGAGCCCGATGTTGGCGATGTTCGAGCCGATCACGTTGCCGATGGCCACGTCTCCATGTCCCTCGAGCGCCGCCTGGATTCCTACGATGACCTCAGGTGCGGAGGTGCCATACGCGACGACCGTGAGGCCCACGATGAGCTGCGGTACGCGAAGCGAGAGCGCCAGGCGCGAGGCTCCGCCGACGAGCCACTCAGCTCCCAGGTAGAGCATTGCCGCCCCTCCAAGGAGCAAGACGTAATCCATGTGCGGTCAGTTTCCCACGCTTCGGTCCGAGCCCAGCGCGTCGCATCGAACGGCTCCGGCCGATCTACGCCTCCCGCGCTATCCGGAACCTGGGCGATTCGATTCGCTCGCTCTTGCACGCCGGGCACCGGCTCGGCGCCGAGAATCGTGTCCGCCTGCTGAATTCGAAGTTGCAGGCCAGGCAGCGCGCCGGCTCGATCACCAGGCTCTCGCCCTGTGCGCGCAAACTGCGCTCGAGGTGCGGTAGGTGCGTGGCGATTTCCCGTTCGCTGAGGGAGGCGCGCTGAGAGAGCTCGCGCAAGGTCAGAGCCCGCTCGCGCAGGAGCTCGAGCATGGTCTCGCGGACAGTCTGCGTCCGCTCGGGTGGTGAATCGTCGCGGGCCTTGGCCACGACTACGCCGCGGGAGGCGCCACCGTCTTGCGCTGCGCTGGCGGGCTCGCCGGCGCCACGGTCTTGCGGGCGGGCGCCGGCGCGGGCGGCGCGACGGCCTTCCGGCCCATGCCCTTGGCGGCAGCGGACTTCTTCCGTGCTGCCTTCCTGGGAGCAGCCTTGGCGGTGGCAACCTTGGGCTTGGCAGCAGCCTTGGGCTTGGCGGCAGTCTTGGGCTTGGTGACCTTCTTGGGGGCGGCCGGCTTGGGCGCGGCCTTGCCTTCCTTGATGGCCAGCCACTGGGTGCGCGACATGCCCTTGTGGTCGTCGCAGAGCCAGCGGAACCGGGGGCCGCGGCCGGGCTTGCCGCAGCCGGGTACATCCGCGATCGGCTAATGAGGGCATGAGCACTGATCTCACACGGGTTTCGGGCTGAGGGCG
>JAHFDS010000503.1 GCA_023248855.1 Myxococcales bacterium | reverse complement strand
CCTCGGAGGCCCGCGCCCGCGCGGCCGGATCGCGCCACGCCCTCACCGCGGCGCCAAGACCCGCGGGCAGATCCGACCGCCCGAGCTGCACGGCGGCGCCGGCCGCCACGGCGCGCGCCGCCCGCACGTCCTGCTCGTCAGCGATCTTCTCCTGCGGCACCCACACCGCGGGGACGCCCGCGTACATGAGCTCGAAGAACGTGTTGTAGCCGGCCGCGCACACCGCGAGATCGACGCCCGCCATGAGCTCCGCCGCGGCCGGATCGACCAGCCAGCGCACCCGCGGATCGTGGATCGCCCGCCCGCGGTAGAGCGGGCCCGCGCCGACCACGAGCGAGAGTCCCGGCTCGGCGAGCAGCACCCGCGTCACCTCGTGGAGCTGCGCCTCCGCGGCCGGATCGCCGCCGCCGCCCGCAGACACGTAGACCGCGAGCTGGTCGTCGGCAAGGCCCAGCCGAGCGCGCGCCTCGGCGCGGGCCAAGAGCTCGACGCGCTCGCGCACCATCACCGGCCCGGTGTGGAAAAGTCGCGCGCGGGCCGCCTCGGGGACTCGCGTGGCGCCATCGTCGTGGTCGGGCACCAGGATGGCGTCGTAGAGCGGCAGCATGGCCTGGAAATCCGGGCGCTCTGCGAACGCGGCCTTCATCGGGCGATAGACGAATGCCTTCTTGCCGACGAGGTCGAGCGCGGACAGGAGCTCGCCGAACGAGCCGCGCGGGAACGTATCCACGACCAGCAGGTCCGGCCGCAGAAGGCCGAGCGAATGCCAGACCCATTGTTTGGCCAGCGCCAGGTACGCGAGCTTGTCGAGCCCCGCCTCGGCGACCGCGGTCTTGGAGGGCAGCTTGAAGGACGCGAAGCGCTCGTGGAACAGGAGGCCATCGGCCTCGCTCGACGTCAGAAAATAGATCTCCGCGCGCACGCCCGCGTGGGCGGCGTACCGGCGCAGCCAGCGACTGGCGGCGACCAGGCGCGTCAAATGCCCGACGCCGGAGCCATTGACGGCGTAATTGACAATGCGCAGCGTGCGCGCCATCAGGACGCATCCACCAGCGCGCCCCCATCGGAGAGGCCGCCGTCGGCGCTGGCAATGGCGGCCGCCGCGTGCGAGTCGTCGTACGCGGGCGACTGGTACTGGTATTCCGGGTGACTGCCACGAAACTCGCGCACCTCGGGGATGAAATCGCCGCTCGCCCGGCCGTGCGTCATGTGGTCCCACCACAGCCAATCCGATCCGAAATGGCAATGGTGGTAATCGTCGTACACGTAGATGGTCTCGTAGGTGCGCACGTAGCGATCGCGCTGCTTGGCAAAGCGCGGCGCCCGGCTCTGGAAGCGGTGCTCGAACTTGTCGGCGGCAAACCGCGTCCCGGCCTTCTTCGGCCGGCTCATCTTGACCACGTCGGCCTGGAGCTTTCGCACCGCCTCGGCGATCTCCCGCGCGGGCTTTCCCACCTGCTCCGCCGACAGCTGCTCGAGGTAGGTGCCCTTGGCCTCGAGGCCGCTCCAGCGCTTGGCGAGCAGGCCCACCTCGGCGTCCTGCTCGAGGCGCGGACCCAGCGCGGCGATGGGTGTCTGCCGGATGTGCTCGGCGAGCGCCTGTCGGGCGCCCTTTAGGGCCCGCTCGGGCGCGGTCGCGAGCGCGCGCACGTTCCGAGTGTGCTCGGCCTCGAGCGCCTCGCCCGCGGCGATCTCGGCCTCGAGGGAGGCCTGGCGCTCGGCGTACTCCGCGTCGGCGCGGCGCGCCTCCAGGTACTCCGCGCGCACCTCCGCGAACGCCTTCTTGTCTGCAAAGCGCGCCAGGATCTCGTCGCCGGCCTTCCAGTCGGCGTAGTAGCCGACGCGCCACCAGGCCACCTGGTAGGCCGCGGTGCCGTAGCCCGTCTCGACGAGCCGCTCCATCCGCGGGTGCGTGCAACCCTCGAGCGTGCGCTGGTAGATCGCGCGCTGCTCGAGCACTTCGGCCAGGGCGCGCGTCAGCGTGCCGACGCGCGGCGCCCGCAAGAGCACGCGGTCGCGATGGCGCGGATCGCCCTCGATCGCGGCATTGCGCGCCCCGAGCGCGCGCACCTCGGCCTGCAAGCGCGCGATCGGGCTGTCCTGCAGCAGCGTCGCGTGGCCCGTCAGCGAGACGGCGCGCGCGATGGCCCCGGGCGACAGCGCCGGCAAGAGCGCAGCCGCGAGCTCGCCGAGGGCCTGCCCCGCGGCCGCCCGCACCTCCCGCGTCCGCGCCTTGTCCTGCTGGTCGAGCTCGACCAGACGCGCGTGCTCCGCGCGCAGCTCGGCCTCCTGCTTGCGCGCGGCGTCCATGAACTCCCGGACGCCATAGGTCCTCGCGGTCACGGGCGCAGGCTCCGCAGGCGCTCGAGGAACCGATCCGCCGCAAACGAGAGCGTCTCTGCGTCCGCCGCCTCCGTCTCGTCGACCACGAGCACGTGGAGCTCGCCACGCTCCATGCGCTCGCCGAGGCGGTCGACCACCGCGGGGGTCACCTCCCAGGGATCGCCGGCCTCGACCGTGATGTACTCGTAGCCGACGCGCCTGGCCGGATCGAACCCGTCGAGCTCGATGTGGAGCCCGTCCTCGTCGAGCCGGTAGCCCTCCTGGATCGCGTAGCCAGCCGCCTCGAAGCGCTGCCGCAGCAGCGCACACCCGTCCCGCTCTCGCATCGGGCGCCGATGGTACTACGCGCCGCGGGTTGACAGGCGAGCGCTTCCGGTGCGTCCTAGGTGGATGCGACTCACCACGCTCCTGCTGCTCGGCACCCTGGGTCCGGCCTGCCAGCGCGCCGAGCCAGCGCCTCGCGCCGAGGCGAAGACGGCGGCGCCGGTGGTATCGATCCAGCCAATGGCGCTCGAGCCGTGGGAGCCCGTGGACTCCGGCTTTAGCGGCTGCGAAGGAGCCTGAGGCGCGCGCAAGGTCGGCCGGTCGGCCGACGTGAAGGCACAGCCGGGCCTGCAGGCCGGTCAAATGGCCTATTGCCCGGTCAGTGGTGTGGTCTTCAAGGTGGGCGGGCGCAGCGGTCGCCGTGAGGTGAACGGCAAGGCTCTCTATTTCTGCTGCGAGAGCTGCGCGGCCTACTTCACCGGGCACCAGGCAGACGTCATTGCGCGGCGCAAGCTGGCTCTTTAGTCAGAGGTCGCCGAGGAATGCCAGGATGGCCTGGTTGAAGGCGTCATTGCGATCGCCGGCCACCATGTGCGCGGCGCCGCCAACGTCCGCATAGCGCGCGCCCGGCACGAGGCCGAGGAACTCGCGCGCGCCGTCCTCGCTGAGCACATCGGACAGGCCTCCGCGCACGAGCAGCGTCGGCAGGCGGAGCGCGCTCGCCGCGTCGTGGAGGCGCTGGGCCGAGCGCACCGGATCCTCGCCGTGGCCCGCCTCGAGAAAGCGCGGATCCCAGTGCCAGCGGTGGCGACCGTCGTCGCCGAGGCGCAGGTTCTTCGCCAGCCCCGCCAGGTCGCGCGGGCGCTTTCGATGCGGCAGGTAGGCCGCCACGGCGTCCGCCGCCTCCTCGAGGCTCGCAAAGCCGCTCTGCGAGCGCGCCGCCATGAAGCCGAGGATGCGCTGCACCCCTTCGAGCTCGAGCCGGTGCGCGATGTCGACCATCACGAGCGCGCGCGCGAACGGGCCCTCTGCCTCGGCCAGCAAGGAGGCGAGCCCGCCGAGCGAAGCCCCCACGAGGATCGGCGGCTGGCCGAGCGTCGCGCACACGGCGCGCACGTCGGCGGCGAAGTCCGACAGCGCGTACCGCCCCTCGGGGGACCAGGCGCTCTCCCCGTGGCCCCGCTGATCGATCGACACCGCACGGAAGCCCGCCGACGCGAGCACCTCCGCGAGCGCGCCCCAGGCGTGCCGCGTCTGCCCGCCGCCGTGCAGGAGCAGGACCGGCCGGGCGCCGGCCGCACCGAGCACGTCGCCCGTGATCCGCAGGTCATCCGCGCCAGTGAAGTGGAGGAGCATCGGGGACAGCCTACTTCGAGCACGGGCGGCTCGGGATGTGGGAAGCTAGGAGGGTTGGCCGCCTCCCCGATCCGGAAGAATCGACCTCCCCATGCGCCGATCGGTGAGCCGATTTCGGGCGCCGAGGCCACTGTCGGGGGTAGGCCCATGGATTCTGCGACCAGCGCCGAGCTGTCGATCGCCGGCAGCGGCACCGTCCCCGCCTCGGGGGAGGTCTCGCTCGAGGGCGCTTTCCGGCAATATGCTCCCTACGTGGCGACCATCGCCTTGCGCCTGCTCGGCCGCCACGGGGAGGTCGACGACCTCGTCCAGGACGTGTTCTTGAGCGCGATCGGGGGCTTGCGACAGCTGCGGGAGCCCGCGGCGATCACCGGCTGGCTCGCGACGGTGACCGTGCGGCTGGCCCGCCGGCGGCTCCGCAGGCGGCGCTTCTGGGCGGTCCTGGGGGTCGACGAGGCGATCGACTACAGCGACGTCGCGGCGCCGGCAGCCCCGCCGGAGGACCGCGCGCTGCTCGCCCGGGTCTACGCCGCCCTCGATGGCCTGCCCGTCGAGCAGCGGCTCGCCTGGGGACTGCGCCACCTCGAGGGCGAGCGTCTCGAGGCCGTCGCGAGCCATTGCGGCTGCTCGCTGGCGACCGCCAAGCGGCGCATCGCCGCGGCGCAGACCGTGATCGAGAGGCTGGTGTCCGATGGGTGACCTCGGCCGGCGCCTGGAGCAGGCGCGGGAGCACGTGCAGCCATCGTGGGACCGCGCTCGATCGGCGACGGTCGGGCGCCAGATGATGGTGCGGCGGCGGAACCGGCGGCTCGCGACCGGCGCGACCGCCGTGGTGGGCGTGCTCGGGGCCCTCTGGGTGACGCGCGCGGAGTGGCAGGTCGGCGATCCGCCGGCCGTCGCGCGCAGGGCAGCGCCGTCGGAGGGGCGCTTCGACGACGGATCGCGTGCCGAGCCGGTCGGCGCCGGGAGCGTCGTGCGACGGCTGTCACAGTCGCCAGGCCTCGTCGTGGTGGAGGTCGCCGAGGGCACCGGCCGGTTCTCGGTCACGCCGAACCCGACGCGGACGTTCCGGGTACTGGCCGGCGACGTCACGGTCGAGGTGCTCGGCACGGGCTTTGTGGTCGAGAGGCTGGGGGGGCGCGCACGCGTCGCGGTCGAGCGGGGCCGTGTGCGGGTCCTCGCGGGCGAGGAGCGGGTCGAGCTCGGCGCGGGCGAGAGCGGCGTGTTCCCGC
>JAHFDS010000502.1 GCA_023248855.1 Myxococcales bacterium | reverse complement strand
TCTCTCGGGCCCCTTGCAATGTGTCTATAAGACACCATAATGGTGTTGTACAAACACTGGAGGGCGCCATGCCGCTTCCGATCCGCTACCTGAAGGCTCCACCCACCACGTACGTGCTCCAGTACAAGCGCGGGCGGCTCCGGCGCGAGGGCGCGGGGCTCGCCTTCTTCTACTGGGTACGCACGTCGGTGCTGGTCGGCGTGCCGGTAGGGAGCAAGGACCTGCCGTTCGCCTTCCAGGAGGCGACGGCCGACTTCCAGACGGTCACGGTGCAGGGGCAGCTCACGTATCGCGTCGTGGATCCGAAGCGCCTCGCGGCCTTGCTCGACTACTCGCTCGATGCGAGGGGCCAGCACGCATCCGAGGACCCCGACAAGCTCGACGAGCGCCTGCTCGCCATCCTGCAGACGCGGGTGAGAAGCCAGCTCGCGGGCCGGGATCTGCGGGCGTCACTGGCGGCCACCGAGTCGCTCGGGGGCGAGGTGCACGCGTCGCTGCGGGGGGCCGAGGAGGTCAAGACGCTCGGCCTCGAGGTGCTCGGTCTGCAGATCCTCGGGGTGCGCCCCACCCCGGAGGCGGCGCGCGCGCTCGAGGCGGAGACGCGTGAGGCGCTGCAGCGGCGCAGCGACGAGGCGATCTACGCGCGGCGCAGGGCGGCGGTCGAGGAGGAGCGCAAGATCAAGGAGAGCGAGCTCGAGACCGAAAAGGCAGTCGAGGAGAAGCGGCGGCTCATCCGCGAGACGCAGATGCAGGCAGACATCGCGATCGAAATGCAGCGCGCGGCGCTCATCGATCAGCGGGTGGAGAACGAGCGCAAGGACGCGGACGCGAAGGCCCACGCGATCCGGGTGGTGGTGGCGCCGCTCGCGGAGCTCGACTGGCGCAAGCTCATGCTGCTGGTGCCGCAAGGGGACGCGCGGCAGAGCATCGCGATGGCGTTCCAGGAGCTGGCCGCGAACGCCCAGAGGATCGGCGAGCTCAACATGTCGCCCGACCTTCTGCGCTCGCTCCTCGGCAAGTAGGAGGACCCCATGCTCGAGAAGATCGTGCTCGTCACCCGGCGCACCCGGCTCGAGGATCTCACCGTGCGCTTCAACACGCGCGCGCAGGCGCGCTTCTTCATCACCCGCGCGGGGGGCGACTTCGCCGACTACGAGCGCGAGGACGACGCCTACCGGAGCGCGCTCGAGCTCGTGCGTCGTGCGCTCGACCTGGGGCTGCCTCTCCAGGTCGTGGATCGCGCGCTGGTGCCGACGATGCTGTTCTCGGCGCGCGAGCTCGTGGTGACGCTCGGGCAAGATGGCCTCGTCGCCAACACGGCCAAGTACGTGGGGGCCCAGCCGATCGTCGCCGTCAACCCGGACCCCGCGCGGTTCGACGGGATCTTGCTGCCGTTTCTGCCGCAGGGGGCGCGCGCTGCGGCCGAGCGCACCCTTGGGGGCAAGCACCAGGTGCGGCAGGTGACCCTCGCCGAGGCGCGGCTGTCGGACGGGCAGCGACTGCTGGCCTTCAACGACCTCTACCTCGGCTCGCGGACGCACGTCTCGTCGCGCTACCGCATCACGTTCGGCGAGCGCACCGAGCGGCACTCGTCGAGCGGCATCGTGGTCTCGACGGGCGCCGGCTCGACCGGCTGGATGTCGTCGATCTTCAACATGGCGCGGGGCGTCGCGGCGATGCTGGGGGTGCAGGCGCAGGGGACCCCGGTGCCGCTCGGCTGGGAGGACCGGCGCCTGCTCTTCGTGGTGCGCGAGCCGTACCGGAGCCGGCACTCCGAGGCGGGTCTGGTCGCGGGCCTGGTCGAGGCGGGGCAGCGGCTGCGGATCGAATCGGCGATGCCGGCGGACGGGGTGGTGTTCTCCGATGGCGTGGAGGCCGACGCGCTGCGCTTCGAGTCCGGCGCCTCGGCCGAGATCGGTGCGGCCGAGCAACGCGCAGAGCTCGTCGTCGCCTGAGGGGCCGCGGCGACCCGGGGTATGCTCGCGCCGCATGCGCGTGACCGTCGACATCGTGCTCTTCACGCTGCGTCCGGACGGCGCGGCCACCCTCGAGGTGCTGCTGGTCGAGCGCGGCGTGCCCCCCTACGAGGGAACGTGGGCGCTTCCCGGCGGCTTCGTGCATCCCGACGAGTCGCTGGAGACGGCGGCGCGGCGGGAGCTACGCGAGGAGACCGGCGTGGACGACGTCTACCTCGAGCAGCTCTACTCGTTCGGGGATCCCGGACGCGACCCCCGGGGTCGCGTCGTCACCGTGGCCTACTACGCGCTGGTGTCGCCCGACCGGCGGCCCCCGGAGGCCGGCACCGACGCGCGCGCGGCCAGGTTCTGGCCCGTCGCCGCCCTGCCCAAGCTGGCCTTCGATCACGCGGCGATCCTCGAGTACGGGCTCGGGCGCCTGCGCACCAAGCTCGAGTGGACCGGCGTGGGATTCGAGCTCCTGCCGCCGAAGTTCACCCTGTCCGAGCTGCAGCGCCTGCACGAGGCCATCCTCGGGCGCGACCTCGACAAGCGGAACTTCCGGCGCTGGGTCGCGGCCAGGGACTTCGTGGTGCCGCTCAAGGAGTCCCGCCGCACCGGACGCAAGCCGGCCCAGCTGTTCCGCTTTCGTGGGCGCTGACGGCGTCAGGGTCGCGTGGTAGGGCCCACCCACCCCCGCGGCGGCGGGGGGAAGATCAAATAGGATGGACCGAGGGCCCGGAAACCGGTCAGCGGAGCTGGTTCAGCATCGGCTCGAGCCCGGGAGCTCTCACCGAGGGCAACCGCGCGACGACGCGGCCCTGGGCGTCGAGCAAGATGACGTGCGGCACCTCGGGGATGCGGCCGAGCGCGGAGGTGCCGAGCATTAGTGATTCGTCGGCCAGCGCCACCGGCACGGCCACGCCGAGCGCATGGCGGAACGGCCGCACCAGGCGGTCGCCTTCTCGATCGAGCGCCACGGCCCACACCACGACGTGATCGCGGTACGCGGCGGCGAGTCTCTCGACGCGCCGCAGCTCGGCCTGACAGGGCAGGCACCAGGTGGCGAAGAGCCACAGCATCACCGGTCGACCGCGCAGGGTCTGCAGGTCGAGGGCGTCGCCGGCGCCGGCGTTGCCGCCCGAGCGCTCGAGGCGCAGGTCGAGCGGGGCCCCGTCCCCGACGGGTCGCTTGTGCGCGCAGCAAACTCCTACTAGAAGGAGGGCCGAGAGGACACGGGCGCGCCCGGAGAGCAGCATGACCCCCCGCATCATGTCGGCAAGTGGCGTCGACGCCAAGGCAGAGAGCGCCCTTGGCTGGCGGCGCCTCACGCGCGCCTGGGCGGAGCGCTGCCACACGGCCCGCGGTGCAGTGCTCGCGGAGGCGCCACCTTTGCACGCGACGCCCGAGGAGGCCACGGCGCGGATCGCGCTCGTCTCCGAGGCGCGCGCGCTGCGCTCGGCGGATCGGGCCGCTCCGTTCGGCGGCATCCACGATCTCGAGCCGCTCCTTTCCGCGCTCGCGGCGGGTGAGGCTGCCGACGGCGAGGTGCTCTGGCAGGTCTGCGAGACCCTGGGCGGCATCGCGCGGCTGCGGCGTGCGCTCCTCGGCGCGCGGGAGCTCGCGCCGGGCCTGGCCGCGCAGGCGGAGCAGATCCGGGACCTGACCTTCCTGCAAAACCAGCTCGAGACGGCGCTCGAGCCGGGTGGGCGCCTCGCCGACGCGGCGTCGCCGGCGCTCGGTCCCCTGCGCCGCCGGGTGACCCAGCTCGGCGAGGAGGTCGGCAAGCGCGCCAAGGCGATGCTCGACGATCCGGCGCTCGGCCCGCACCTGCAGGATCGCTTCTACACGCGGCGCGACGAGCGCTTCGTGGTGCCCGTGCGCGTGGCCTCGAAGAACCTCGTGCGGGGCATCGTGCACGGGCTCTCGGGCAGCGGGCAGACCGTCTTCGTCGAGCCGGCCGTGATGGTCGAGGTCACCAATCAGCTGCGCCTGGCAGAGCTCGAGGTGCAAGCCGAGGAGCTGCGCATCCTGCGCGAGCTCTCGGCGCAGGTGCAGCGCGAATCGCCAGCGCTCGCGGACCTGCTCGAGCGCGCCACCGCGCTCGACGTCATCGACGGAGCGGCGCGCCTGTCGGCGGACCTCGGCGCCCTGGCCATCGAGCCTGGTGGCGACGCGGTGGAGCTCCGAGGCGCCCGACACCCGCTGCTGGTGCTCGACGGCAAGGCGTGCGTGGCGGTGAGCGTGGCGGCGCCGCGCGGGGCCGCGCTCGTGGTGTCGGGGCCGAACGCGGGCGGCAAGACCGTGGCGCTCAAGACGACCGGCCTTTGCGCGCTCATGATCCGCGCGGGTCTGCACCTGCCCTGCGAGGAGCGCAGCCGGCTGCCCTTCTTCGACGCGATCCGCACCGACATCGGCGACGACCAGAGCCTGGAGAGCGACCTGTCGACGTTCTCGGCGCACGTGGTGCACCTCGGCGAGCTGCTCGAGGTGGCGCGCGCGACCAGTCGGCCGCTCTTGCTCATCGACGAGATCGCGGCAGGCACCGATCCGGTCCAGGGCGCGGCGATCGCGCAGGCGGTGCTCGAGGCGCTCGTCGAGGCCGGCGCCACCGTGCTCGTGACGACGCACTACGATCGGCTCAAGGCCCTGGCCGAGCGCGACGCACGCTTCGCGAACGCGTCGGTCGGCTTCGACCTCGAGCGCATGGCGCCGACGTTCGAGCTCCACCACGGCGTGCCCGGGAGCTCTGGCGCGCTCGCGGTGGCGCGGCGGTTCGGCCTGCCCGAGGGGGTCGTGGGGCGAGCGGAGGGACTGCTCGGCCCGGGCGAGCGGGGCATCGAGCGCCTCCTGTCCGAGCTCGCGGACGCGCGGCGCCAGGTGGGGGAGGAGATCGCGGCGGCCGCCGAGGCGCGCCGGCAGGCCGAGCGTACTGCCGAAAAGCTCGCGGCCGAGAAGCGTGAGCTCGACGTGGTGTTCAAGAAAGCGCGTCGCCTCGCCTACGACGAGGTGGTGGCCGAGCTGCGCGGCGCGCGCGCCGAGATCGAGCACGCGCGAAAGAAGCTGCGCCAGGGCCAGACGACGGCGATCGGCGAGGTCGAGCGCGCGATCGATCACGCCGCTGGCAAGGCGCGCGTCGCGGCGCCTCCCCGCGATCTCGCGGGCGCCCACGAGGCGCCGCCGCCGCCCGAGGCGCTCGTGCCCGGCGCGAGCGTGCGCATCGTGTCGACCGGCGTGAGC
>JAHFDS010000501.1 GCA_023248855.1 Myxococcales bacterium | reverse complement strand
GGCCGCGCCAGAGTCGTCGGCGCCGGCGGCACCCAGGTCGCCGCCTGCACCCGCGCGCGCCCCTGCACCCGCCCCGCCGATCCCGGCGGTCCTCATGCCACCCGCCCCGCCACGGCCATCGTCGAGAACGATCTCGGCGGCGCCACAACCGGCGGCAGAGAGCAGCAGGGTGATCAGAAAGAGACGCATGATCCTTCCCTGAGCAACGGCCATGCCCGGGGCGGTTGCTCGCGGATCTTGCGGGCTTCCTCCAGCAGGGGCGGGGTCGGGAGTCCCCACCCCGGGGGCCCGAGGGCGCCCTGAGGCGTCAGCCGTGTCTGCGCTTGCGGGGCACGCTCCGGGCACCGCCCTTGGGCGGCCTCGGCTCGACCTTGTCGTGCGCGGGCTCCATCGGAGCGGTCCGCGGGCGCCTGCCGAGCGCCCCGGCGGCGTCCGCGAGGGCCTGACCGACCGGCACGCGCGCGTAGCGCCACACCGCCCAGGCGATGAAGACCAGCACCGCGACGCTCTCGGTCGTGTAGCGCACGTCGTAGAAATAGGTCCAGAAGTTCAGGATCTGCGTGACGCCCGCGGTCACGAGCAGCCCCACCCCGATCTCCTCGCGCTCCTTCCACAGGAACGCCGCCGCGGTCATGAAGCAGAAATAGTAGCAGGTGAGCTCGGTCGCGACCGGGATGGCCGAAAACGAGATCGAAGCGATGGCCCACCAGCGGTCGTCCTCCGGCGTGGCCTCGTCGGCGATCCGGTTGGTCGCGCGCAGGAGCAGCAGCATGAACGCGCCGACCAGGACCAGGAACACCGGCATCATCCGCTTGAAGGTCGCCTTGTGCAGGTCCTTGTAACGGAGGAACGGATCGTCGAGCTTGCCGTCGAACGCGACCTCCTGCCGCGTGGTCGGGCGGAACGTCAGCACGGTCTTGAGGCCCATGTGGTTCGTGAGCGGCGTCCCCGCGTGCTTGGCGGTGTTCTCGAGGAACGCCGGCCACGCCGAGAACCCACCCGCGACCTTGCTCGAGATCGGCACGAGCACGGCGGTCGCGATCGCGGCGCCGAGCACGATGCGCGCACCCACGCGGTCGAGCTTGCGCTCCTTCCACAGCCTCCACCCGAGCCGCAGCGCGATCGCGATGAAGAACCCGCCGGGGAAGACGCGAAGCAGCGTGGAGTACGCCAGGAACGCCCCGCCGACGGCGGGCCAGCGTTTCTTGATGCAGCAGCAGCCGATCATGGCCGCGGCGAACCAGTCCTCGCGCAGAAAGCCCCCGCCCGTCCAGAAGTAGAGCGCGGGGTGATTGCACGCGAAGAAGATCACCGCGACCGCGGCCACCTCCCAGCCGAAGGCCCAGATGATGGCGAGAAAGGCGATGAGCACGATCGCCGGGTCGAGGTGCCCGAGCCCGAGCGGCTGCTTGTCCTCGAACATCGAGGTCCCGAAGCCGACGAACTCCTTCGACGCCGGATGCATGTTCGCGAGCAGCGAACCGGCGAGGTTCCACACTGGCGACGGGTTGTACCCGTGGTCGTGCAGCATCTTCTCCCACGTGTCGATGCCGGTGTAGCCGCGGAAATACGCGATGTCGGTCTTGAACTGCTCCCAGCGTTCGGGCGTGAAGTGGTCCTTGCAACGACCGGGGTTGTCGAGGATGTACTTCGCCGGGACGAGGACGTTCTTCTCGAGGTCGCGGATCTTCCGCAGCTCGACGCGCCGCCGGAACCCTTGGTCGGCCTCGGCCAGGCTCGAGCACTCGTAGAGGCGCGTGTACGACAGCTCCTTGAAGTACTTCGCGCCGACGAAGTAATGGAAGAACTCGTAGTGGTGGATGCGCACCGGGAAGTGGTAGTTGCCCCAGTTGAAGTAGCCGAAGAAGCCGATCACGCCGAGCAGCGCGAGGACGCTCCTCCGGTATTCGACCAGGAGCGCGACCGGCATCCGGTCGGCCTTTGGCCGGGTCAGGATCTCCACGAGGAGCGCGACGCCGGCGATCACCGCCGGTGGGAAGGCAAACCAGTAGTGGATGTTGCCCCGGTCGAACAGCAGGCCCGCGAACGGAGCGAAGAGCGCGAGCAGGCGGAAGGTCACGCCGAGCTTGCGCCCGGACGGGGCGCCCTGCCCGTAGAACGGGCCGGTCCAGGCGAGCCACAGCAGGGCCAAGAGCGACAGCGACAGCGGCACGCCGAGGGCGAACACGAGCCCGCCGAACCAGCCCTTGCCGTGGTTGAGCGGCGCCGCGGCCGCGATCGCCAGAAGGACCACGGCCGTGAGCGAGAACCCGCCGATCAGCACGAAGCGTCGCCGGAAGATCGGCACCTCGGCCTCGGGTAGCGCCGGTGCGTGCTGGTGACGCTTGAGCGCCATGCCGAGGAGCAGGAGCGCTCCGCCCAGGAGCGAGAGGGCCATCTTGATGGCGTCGGATTGATCGAGCGTGAGCGACAGCGTGCCGGCGAGCGCGAACCAGAGCTTCTCGACCAGCGTCTGCGGCACGAACACCGGCGCCTGCGCCGGCATGCCCTCGACGGTCTTGAGCGGCGGCGGCCAGGGCGAGGGCACGTCGCACAGCACCTGCAGCTCGGAGATCGAGTAGAGCTCGTCGCCGGTGGGCTCACCGATGCGGACGTAGCGCGCGGTCACGCCCTGCAGCAGGGTCGAGCGCGTGCGCATGCCGTGGCCCACGTGCACCATCATCGGCAGGGCCCACACCTCGTGGAAGCTCTGGCCGTCTTCGGACACCTTGAACGAGTAGGTGTCGTTCGCGTCGCCCTGCAGCAGCACCGCGCGGATCGGGTAGACCGCGCCGAGGTCCCAGGTGATGGAGCCGGCATTGGTGGCGAGCTTGATCGCCTGGGGGGTGTCCCAGACGGTGCCCTCGCTGACGACGGCGTCATCGCTGACGAGGCCGATGAAGCCGGTGACGTCGAGCGACGCGGTGACCTTGCCCTTGGCTAGCAGGTTGCCTGCCGGGCAGGTGCCCGACGAGACCTGCGCGAGGGCGGGGGCGGGCAAGGCGAGCGCGGTCAGCAAAGCCGCAACGAATCCGAGGTTTTTCATGGTGCCGCGCGGACTATACACAAAGGTCTGCCCGGCTCGACGCCAGAGCTGCTCCCGCCGGCGTGTGCTACCGTGGCGGACCCAGGGGGGATGCCAATGATCACGTTCCGGAAGGCTGGGCTCGCTGCGCTCGCAGGCGTGCTCGGGATCTCGCAGCAGGCGGCGGCCGCGCCGCAGGTCGGAAACGCCCTGTCGCGGGAGCACACGCTCGCGGTCGCCGGCGCGCAGATCCCGGCGTTCCTCAAGCTCGCGCAGGAGGTCCTGTCCGCGCTCTCGGCGATCAAGGACCCGCAGCTGCAGATGCTGACGCAGCCGGCGACCCGCAAGATGATGCTGGGCACCGATCCGCTGACGGACGACGGGCTCCGCCAGATCGGCATCGACCCCGCGGGCGAGGTCGCGATGGTGTTCGACAAGCGGCTCGGCGCCTTCGGGCACGATCCGATCGTGCTTCTGCCGATCGCCGATCGCGCCAAGCTCCTCGGGTTCATCGAGCAGCGCGGCGGCCAGAAGGCGAAGGTGGAGTCGAAGGGCGCGGTCGAGTGGATCACGTTCGGCCAGTCGGACCGCTTCCTGATCGGCAGGCGCGGCCCGTTCACGGCGCTGCTCAAGTACGGCACCTACCGCCAGGAGCCTGACGTCGAGAGGGCCTTCGAGGCCTTCGTCAAGGGCAGCGGCAGCTCGCTCGGCGCGTCCAACGACTGGCAGAAGGCGCTCACCAGCGACGCCGCGGCGGTCTTCGGCTACGCCACCATGGGCGCGCTGCTCCACAAGCCGCGTCACGAGCAGCGCCGCGCCTTCTACGGGCAGCGCTTCCCGGCCTTCGCGGGGCAGATCGGCCCCTCGCTCGAGGCGATGCGCCTGGTCGCCACGCCGGAAGGTCGGGCTCTGCTGGCCAAGCTCGTGCAGGACAGGCCGACGCACCTTTCGCGCCGCGTGCCGGCCAAGGGCTGGGGCGCGCTGCGCGGCAGCGTCAACCTCGGGTCGCTCTTCGACGGCGTGGCCACCTTCCTCGGCCCCGACATGCCGATGACCGCGGCACAGATGAAGGCGCAGATGCTGCAGCGGTCGTGCATCGACTGGTCGATGATCGAGGCCGCGTTCGACGGCCACGCCATCGTCGCCGCCGACGTGGCCGACCTGGCGAAGTCGGGGTCGCACCAGATCCCGACTGACAAGGTGCAGTGGTTCGCCGCGCTCGGCATCAAGGACGCCAAGGCCACCGACACCCTCTTGCAGAGCGTCGCCAAGGGCTGCGCGGCCAACGGCATGCCCAAGGCCAAGGTCCGGACCGTCGGCCAGGCGACCGCCTACACCACCGATCCGGTCACGTACGCCCGTGCCGGGGAGGTGCTCCTGGTCTCGACCAACCCCTCGTCGATCTCGCTCGCGAACAAGATGTCGTCGGGCAAGTCGCTCGAGGGCTCGGCCGCTGGCCGCCTACTCGATAGCCCGGTGGCGGCCGCGAGCGCGCTGGACCTCATGCCCGCCATCGAGGTGGCTCAGGCCAAGGCCCCGCGGCCGCTGCCCAAGCCGGCGCTCGACGAGCTCGCCCGTTACGGCATGGTCCTGACGCGGCTCGTGCTCGACGGCGACGGCGCGCGCTGGTCGGTCGAGCCGCCCGACGCGCTCATGCGCCAGATCAGGGCCTTCGTCGGCGCCGCCGCGCTCGCCGGCACGATGATGCGCGGAGGCCAGCAGCAGGCGTACTAGCTTGTGATCGGTCGCCGCGGACGGCGACCGCAGAGGGGATGCCGCGCATCCCCTCCCCGTTCGGACAAGTCCTCACGGGCCCCCACCCCTTGCGATTGGCAGCCGAGCGGCGTCGATTTGCCATTGCAGCGCCATTGGGGCGCTGGCCAGCGCAAGGCGGTCGCCCGTGTGGTGATCGGTCGCCGCGGACGGCGACCGCAGAGGGGATGCCGGACAAGTCCTCACGGGCCCCCACCCCTTGCGATTGGCAGCCGAGCGGCGTCGATTTGCCATTGCAGCGCCATTGGGGCGCTGGCCAGCGCAAGGCGGTCAGCCCGTGTGGCGATCGGTCGCCGCGGACGGCGACCGCAGAGGGGATGCCGCGCATCCCCTCCCCGTTCGGACAAGTCCTCACGGGCCCCCACCCCTTGCGATTGGCAGCCGAGCGGCGTCGATTTGCCATT
>JAHFDS010000500.1 GCA_023248855.1 Myxococcales bacterium | reverse complement strand
GTCGACGCCGTCGGCGCCGCCAGCACGCTCGCGCAGATCGGGCGCCTGCTCCGCGCCGCGCAGGGCGCCCGCGCGCCCATCGCCCAGCTGGCCGATCGCACGAGCGCCGTCTTCGTGCCCACCGTGCTCGTGCTCGCGACGCTGACCGCGGTCGCCTGGGCTGTGTTCGATCCTGCGGCCTCCGCTGGGCGCGCGCTCGCGGCCGCCATCACCGTGCTGGTCGTGGCGTGCCCGTGCGCGATGGGCCTGGCGATCCCGACCGCCGTCATGGTCGCCACCGGCCGCGCCGCGCAGCTCGGCGTGCTGTTCAAGGGCGGTGACGTGCTCGAGCGCGCCGCGCGCGTCGACACGGTCGTCTTCGACAAGACCGGCACACTGACGCGTGGACGGCCCGTGCTCACCGACGTGCTGAGCCTTTCGGGCGACGAGGCCGCGGTGCTCGCGCGCGTGGCGGCCCTCGAGGCGGCGTCCGAGCATCCTCTCGCCTCCGCGGTGCTGGCCGCGGCGCGGGCGCGCGGCCTCGCGTTGCCCGCGGCTGGATCGGTGCAGGCGACGGCTGGCCAGGGTCTGTCCGGCTCCGTCGAGGGGCGCGCGCTGCTCGTCGGCACGCCCGCGTTCCTGGTCGAACACGGCGTCGACATCACGGCTGCGCAGGCGGCGCTCGACGCGTTCGAGGCCGCCGGCAAGACGGCCTTCCTGGCCGCCGAGGAGGGCCGCGTCACGCTCGTGCTCGCGGTCGCCGACCCGCCGTCCACAGAGGCCGCCGAGGCCGTGGCGATCCTGCGCCGGCTCGGCCTCGAGGTTCACCTGCTGTCCGGCGACGCCGCGGGCCCCACGCGCGCCGCCGCGGCCACGCTCGGCATCACGCGCGTGCACGCGGGCGTCCGCCCGGCGGGCAAGCTCGACGAGATCGATCGCCTCGAGCGCGCCGGCCACGTCGTGGCGATGGTCGGCGACGGCATCAACGACGCCCCGGCGCTCGCCCGCGCGTCGGTCGGGATCGCGATGGGGACGGGCACCGACGTGGCGCGCCACGCCGCGCACGTCACGCTGCTGGTGGCCGATCCCCGCGGCGCAGCCACCGCGCTCGCGCTGGCCCGGCGGTCGCTCCGCGTCATGCGGGGCAACCTCGCCTGGGCGCTCGCCTACAACGTGGCCGCGATCCCCATCGCCGCGGGCGCGCTCTACCCGACCTTCGGCATCCTGCCGAGCCCAGCGCTCGCGAGCGCCGCGATGGCGCTGTCCTCGCTCTCGGTGGTGGCGAGCAGCCTGCGTCTCGGCCTCTACCGACCGCCCCTTCGCGCGCGCGATTGACGGCGCGCCCCTACGCCCGCGCAGGCCCGCTACACTGCCCTCCGTGCTCGACGACGATGCTCCGCCGAAGCGGTCCCGGCTGCGCACCATCCTGCCGTGGCTGGGCGCGGCGCTGCTGCTCGGCTGGGTGCTCTATCCGTTCGTCACCCAGCCTGACGGTCGCGCCGCTCTCGTAGCTGCCTTCTCCAAGGTGTCCCCCTGGGCCGCCGTCGCCATGCCGCTACTGTTCGTGGCCATCATGACGGGGGACTCCTTCGCCATGTGGCGCACCTTCGGCGGATTCGGCGTGCCCTTGTCCTACCGCGAGGCCCTCGTCATCCGCGGCTCGACGTACTTGCTCGCCCTGGTCAACTACTCGGTGGGGCAGGGCGGCATCGTCTACTTCGTGCATCGCGAGCGTGGCGTCGCCCTCTCGCGTGCCGCGGGCATCACGCTGCTCATCATGGGCATCAACCTCGTGACCCTCGTGCTGCTCGCCGACGCCGGTGCGCTGCTCGCGCGCGATCCCGGCGAAAAGGCGCGGCTCCTTCGGACGCTCCTGCTCGTGCTGTCGGCAGCCCTGCCGCTCTACCTTTTGCTCGTGGCCCTGCGCCCGCGCTTCTTGGCCGCGCGCGCCGTCCTCGCGCCGCTGTTCGAGGCGGGCCCCGCGGGCCACCTCCGGCTGGTCCTCGTGCGGCTGCCCCACATCGCCGCGCTCATGCTCTCGAACTACGTGGTCATGCGCCTGTTCGGCGTGCACGTCCCGCTCGTGGACTACCTGCGCGACATGCCCGCCGTGTTCTTCGTCGCCGTCCTGCCGATCACCGTGCAGGGCCTCGGCACGCAGCAGGCCGTGCAGCTCTATTTCTTCGCGCGCTGGGCGCCCGGCGAGCCGCGCGCGCAGGAGGCGCTGATCGTGGCCGCGAGCCTGTTCTGGACCGCGTGCGGCATGACGATGCAAGCCTTGACCGGCGCGGTGTGCCTGCGCCTCGGGGGCCGCGGCATGCTCGAGCAGTAGGCGGGCGGTGACCGCGACGGCTCAGACCACGCGGTCGCGCCCGGCTTCCTTGGCGCGATACAGCCGATCGTCGGCGACCTTGATGAGGTCGGTGATGCGCACGGACCGCAGCTCGGTCGGCGACGAGGGCTGCTCGAGCGAGGCCAGCGACGCGACACCCAGGCTGATGGTGCACGGGATGGCGACGCCATCGCAGACGAACGGCGTCGCCGCGACGATGGCCCGTACCGCCTCGGCGAAGGCCCGCGCCCCCGGCTCTTCCGTGTGCGTGAGGATGATGGCGAACTCCTCGCCGCCGTAGCGTGCCGCCAGATCTTCGCGCCGCACGCGCGACTTGATGCGCCCGGCCAGCTCCTTGAGCACGAGGTCGCCGACCAGGTGCCCGTGGCTGTCGTTGACGCGCTTGAAGTGGTC
The DNA here is from genome assembly GCA_023248855.1 of Myxococcales bacterium. GTDB lineage: Bacteria > Myxococcota_A > Polyangia > JAHFDS01 > JAHFDS01 > JAHFDS01. The sequence continues at coordinate 2,481 of JAHFDS010000500.1, read as the reverse complement.
GAGGTCCATCATGATGAGCGAGATCGGGTGGCCGTAGCGCGCCGCTGCCGCCACCTCGCGGTCCAAAAACTCCAGGAAGTGCCGCTTGTTGGCCAGCCCGGTCAGGCCATCGACGATGGTCAGCCGGTAGATCTCCTCGTGGTAGGCGGCCTCGACGTTCTCTCCCGAGAGGAACTTCAGGATGGCGTCGCCGATCTTGACGATGTCGCCGTCGCGGAGCGTGTGGGCCCGGCCGGTTCGCTCGTCGAGGCGCTGATCGTTGACATAGACGCCGTTCGTGGAGCCGAGGTCCTCGATGCGCCAGCCGCGCTGCACGCGGATGATCTGGGCGTGCCGGCGCGACACCGAGTCGCGCTCGATCTGCACGTCGGTGTCGGCGCTGCGGCCGATCGCGTAGAGCTCCTTTTCGAGCGCCAGCCGGCGCCCCATCAGCGGTCCCGGCGGGTACAGGAACACCATGCAAGCATCCACCTCGCGGGTCTGCGCCCCGGTGATCGCCTGCGCCGTCAGGATGACGGTCTGTTTCTCCGAGTGCTCCGCCACGAGGAGACCTTGCCCCCCTAGCATATCGTCCCTGTCCCGCCGACACCACGACGACCCGCCACCTGGGAGGCGTGCGCTGGCCCACCGCCTCGGGCGGTGAATTCTGCACGAAGGCTTGCAAACGGACGGACGCCGCCCGTACCATGGGTCGGTCCAGCTCGCATGGCTAAGCTCCTCCTCGTGTCAGGCCCGGAGAGGCGAGAGTTCGAGCTCGGCGCCGTGAACACCATCGGGCGCCACCCCGACAACACGATCCAGGTCCTCGACCGGATCATCTCCAAGGAACACGCCCAGATCCTGCGCACCGCGGACGGGAAGTTCCTGCTCCGGGACCTCGGTAGCCTGAACGGCACCTACATTCGCGGCGAGCGCGTGGGCGACCACGTGCTGCTCGACGGCGACGAGATCACGCTCGGCGCGACGCGGCTGCTCTACGTCGAAGGGACCACGACCGACCAGGCGCTGCAGCGGGTCACTATCGCCCCCGGCATCACCGAGAGCCACATCCGGCAGCGCATCGCCGCGCAGCCGACGCGCGACTTCCTGCCCGAGCGCGAGCTGCACGACATCGAGGCGCTGCGTCGCGACTACGAGAAGCTGCGCATCGCGAACGAGCTCAATCGCTCGGTCGGCCTCGAGATCGACCTCGACAAGCTCTTGCAGAAGATCCTCGACAAGGCCTTCGAGCTCCTGCCGGCCGACCGCGGCGTCATCCTGCTCATGGACGAGGGCGGTACGCCGGTGCCGCGCTACGTCAAGACCAAGGACGGCCGGAACGAGGAAATCGTCCTCTCGAACGCCATCATCAACGAGGTGCGCAAGGAGCGCGCCGCGGTGCTCTCCAGCGACGCCACGATGGACTCGCGCTTCTCGGGCGCGCACTCGATCATCATGCAGGGCATCCGCTCGACCATGTGCGTGCCGCTCCTGCACGGCGAGGAGATGCTCGGCATCATGCACCTCGACTCGCAGATCGCGACCAACGCCTTCACCGAGAAGGACCTGCAGATCTTCACCGGCATCGCGCAGCAGGCCGCCGTGTCGATCCAGAACGCGCGCCTGGCCAAGAAGATCGAGACCGAGGCGCGCACGCGCGCGCAGTTCCAGCGGCTGCTCTCGCCGGTCCTGGCCGAGCAGGTGGTGTCCGGCCAGCTCCAGCTCGAAAAGGGCGGCGAGCTACGCGAGGTCACCGTGCTCTTCTCCGACATCCGTGGCTTCACGTCGCTCACCGAGCGCGCGGGCCCGGAGCGCGCGCAGGAGATCGTGGCGCTCCTCAACGACTACTTCGAGGTCATGGTCGAGGTGCTGTTCCGCCACGAGGGGACGCTCGACAAGTTCGTCGGCGACGAGATCATGGCGCTGTTCGGCGCGCCGCTGGCGCTCAAGGACGCCACGCGCCAGGCGGTGCAGTGCGCCGTCGAGATGCAGAAGTCGCTGCGCGACTTCAACCGCACGCGCCTGGCGGGCAACCAGGAGCCGCTGCGCATCGGCATCGGCATCAACACCGGCAGCGTGGTCGCGGGTGCGCTCGGGTCCTCGCGCGCGCTCCAGTACACGGTGATCGGCGATTCGGTGAACGTCGGCGCCCGCCTCTGTGGGCTGGCCAAGGCCGGCGAGATCATCATCTCCGAGAACACGATGATGCGGGTCAAGGACTACGTCGACGCGGTCGCGCTCCCGCCCGTCAAGGTCAAGGGCAAGGAGAACGAGCTGCGCATCTTCAACGTCATCGGCATGAAGGGCCAGGAGTGGCACCGCGAATTCACGCGCCCGATGTGACGGTACGCCACCGGCCGGGTCGATCATGAGGCTAGGCGCGGCGGTCGGGCTCTTGGCCGCGCTCCTGGCCTGCACGGTGGATCGCACCAAGCCCGCGGACACGGGGGGACGCGGGGGCGGCGCGGCAGGGCAGGGCGGAGGGGCCGGCGCGGGCGGCGC
>JAHFDS010000106.1:16260-21165 GCA_023248855.1 Myxococcales bacterium | reverse complement strand
CCACTACCACGGTGACGCGACCGGCGACCATGCGACCGCGGAGTTCCTGGCGGAGCCCTTCAGCCTGGCCGGCTCCGAGGACTTCCTGCCCGCGTGGCGTCGCGCGTTCGAGCATGCGGGGCAAGCGCCCCTGTTCCCTGGGCAGGTTGCACCCTCGCTCCCTGGCGCGGCACAGCACTTCACGGTTGGGGTCGAGGCGCTCCTGGCTCACCTGGGCTACCAGCGCATCGACAACCTGCCTTCGCATTGGAACGTCGTCCACTACCTGAAGAAGGTCGGCTACGAGGTCCCACGCGCGGAAGACCAGCAGGCGCTCGCGGACCTGCGCGCGGCCCTGGATCACGTGAACGCCGCCCGCGCCGAGCGCGGCGAGCCAGCTCTTACCCGCTCCCAGGAGGCCTGGGTCGTGCTCCTGCAGAGCCCGGCCTTCCGGGGCAAGGGCGTGCCGCCACCGGATCTCGATCTCGGCGGCAAGGCGTATCCGCTCTGGCTCGAGGACGACGGGACCGCCCGGAACATCTGGATGAGCAAGTCCATCCAGGGGAGGCAACGCACATGATGGGTCCGCTCAATGACGCGCTCGTGAAGGCAGCCCGCGAGGGCCTGCTGACGAAGCCGCACCAGGTGTCCGAGGAGGACTGGCGGGCGCGCCTGGCCGCCCTCTATCCGGACCTCACGCCCGAGGCGCTCGAGGCTGCCCGCGCCGACGCCGAGGCGCTCTGGGCTGGCGACCAAGACGACTTCGGCGTGTAGGGCGACGCATGCGCCCCCGACTCCTCGAGATGACGAACTTCCTGGCCTTCTCCGAGGCCCGCGTGGATCTGTCTGCACTGCACGGCCTCGTGCTGCTCTCCGGGGAGCACCGCGGCTCGGACATGGCGGCCGACTCGAACGGCGCCGGCAAGAGCGCGCTCATCGACGCGCTCTGCTGGGCGCTCTACGGCAAGATGGCGCGCCCGAAGCATCGCGCCGAAGACGTGGTGCGACGGGCCGCCGGCGCCGACACGATGGTGCGGCTCGTCTTCGAGGACGCGCACGGGCGCCTCGTCGAGATTCGCCGCCGCCGCAAGCACCGCAAGTTCAAGGACGGACTGCACCTCGAGATCGACGGCGCCGACGCACGGGGCACCTTGGCCGCCGACACCCAGCAGCGCATCGACAAGCTGGTCGGCATCGACCACGACACCTTCGTCGGCTCCGTGCTCTACACGCAGCACCCGCTGCGCGGACGCTTCGCCGAGCTCGGGGATGACCAGAAGAAGGAGCTCCTCGAGTCGATCCTCGGCGTCGAGGTGCTGTCGCGAGCGCGCGAGCTGACCAAGAAGGAGCTGCGCGCACGGGAGGCCGAGCTTGTCCGGGTGGACGCTCGGTGCCGAGCGCTCGCCGAGCAGGTCACCTGGCTCGAGCGGCAGCGCGACGAGCACGCCGCCCGGGCCGCCGCTTGGGCCTCGGAGCATGCCGCGCGTCTTGGGGCCGCCGATGCCCGCCGGCGTGCCTTGCTCGCGGAGATCCATGCGCACGCCGCCCGCGAGCCCGGGCTCGGCGCGACGGCCGAACCGAAGCTCGCCGAGGAGTCGCGGGAGGCACGCCGGGTGCTGGAGGAGGCCGAGCGCGGGGCCCGCGAGACAGAAGGAGCGTTCGAGCGCCGGCTCTCTCGCGTGCGCTCCGAGGAAAGCGCCGCCGCGGCGCTGCTTCGCCACCTGCGCGAAGACTCCGCGCGCTTCGAGGTCCTCGGCGACGTCTGTCCGATCTGCACTCAGCCCATCGCGCCCGCCGCACGCTCGGACCACCTTGCCTCGATAGAAGAGCAGCTCGCAGAGCAGGCGTCTCGCGTGCTCGCGGCCCGGCAGAGGGTCGCCGTGATCACGGGCGAGCGCCAGCGCGCACAGGACGAGGCTGCCCGCGTCCGTGCTCGGCTCGAGGCCCGGGCCCGCGAGCTTTGCGAGCAGGCAGAGGCCGCCCGACTCGTTCGCGCCGAGCACGCCGCGTGGCTCCGGGAGCGCGAGGCGCTTCGGACCCGCGAAGCGGAGGCGTGCGCGCAGCGAGAAGCGCTCGGCGCCGAGCAGAACACGCACGAGGCCCTCGCGGAGCAGGCCGCGCACGAGTGCCAGGACAAAGCCGCGGAGCGCGACGACGCCGAGCTCGACCGCGGCCGCATTGCTTCCGAGCGCGAGCGCCTCGCGTTCTGGGACGAGGGCTTCGGTCCGCGGGGCCTCAAGTCCTACCTCTTCGACACGGTGCTGCCGATCCTCAATGCGCGCGCCCGCTTCCACGGCGAGCTGCTCACCGGCGGCGCGCTATTGGTTCAGTTCTCCACCGTGACCGAGAAGGACGGCGACCTCGAGGACCGCTTCTCGATCCAGATCACGCACCGCAGCGGCGTGGACAGCTACGCGCTCCTCTCGGGCGGCGAGCGCCAGCGCGTGAACCTGATCATCAACCTGGCGCTGCAGGACCTGGTCGCCAGCCGCGCCGCCCGCCCCTTGCCGTTCGCCATCTACGACGAGGCCTTCGAGGGCCTCGATCGCACGGGCGTCGAGGCCGCCGTGCAGGTGCTCGCCGAAGCGGCCCGGAGCAAGGACCTGGTCCTCGTAGTGACCCACCAGGACGCCCTACGAGACCTGTTTGCCCACGAGCTCCGCGTCGTCTGCGAGCGCGGCGGTTCGTTCGTGGAGACCGTGAGCTGAGGAGAGAGACCATGCGCGTGTACACCGGACATCAGATCGAGGACCGCCGCGGAGCATTCTTTGTCTTCGCCAAGAGCAAGCAGCAGGCCATCGACTTCCTCGCCGGCGAGGACATCGAGGTCGACGAGGCCAGCCTCAAGCTGGTCAAGGCGCCAGGCGCCATGCTGTTCCGCACCGCCGGCGCGCGCCGACCTCCGGAGCCCGAGGGCGTCTGCTTCGAGGGCGAGCTGCCCGACTGGAGTGCACGGCCATGAGCCGCCGCGTCTCCCCTGGCCGCGCCCGCCGCCTGCGTGCCGAGGAGGCGGACCGTGTCCTCGGCGCCGTCTTCCGCGAGTTCCTCGCCATCCCCGAGGTCCGCGCCTACCTCGATCAGTGGACGATCCACATCGACGCCACTGCGAAGCCTCCCATCGAGATCAGGCGCACCGAGCCCAAGGAGCCCGCCGATGGGCGCGCGCAGCCGTAGGAAGGGCGCCCGCGCCGAGCTCGAGGTCTGCCGCCTGTTCCAGCGCGCGCTCGGCGGCAAGTGGTCCCGCGTCCCGCTCTCCGGCGGCTGGGCCAACCGAGCCGAGTTCCACACCTGCGGCGACGTCATCACGACGCTCCCCGACTTCCCGTTCACGATCGAGGTGAAGTGCGTCGAGGGCTGGCACCTCGAGCAACTGCTCACAAGCCCCGACACCTGCTCGATCACCACCTGGTGGCGCCAGGCATGCCGTCAGGCCACCGAGGCCGGCAAGAAGCCGCTGCTCGTGTTCACTCGTAACTTCGAGCCACTATTCGCGATGGTCCGGTCGAGCGATGTGCCGGCAGGCGTGACGACTACTCTGCCGCGAGCCAACCTCCGTCTCCCGGCGGCTGGCGTCGAGGTGTGGGTGCTGGAAGGATTCCTGGAGGTCCTCGCTCATCGGGCCGTGGGTGACGTCGTCAGCGATGCGCCGCCCCTTGCTGGCGGTGCGCCTTGAACCACTCCGGAATCAGGGCGAGCGCAAACTGGTTCGCATTCTGGTTCCAGTAGAAGCGGTACTCTTGGCCAGCGAAGTGGAGCACCGTGTCGCGTGCCGGCTGGCCGGGTTCGCGGCGAAGGGCCATCAATCGTGACAGTTCAGCGATCTGTCCGCTGATCTCCTCGTACCGGGTAATCCGGTGCGCCAGCGCGACGAACTCTTCGTGGGTCATGTCCCTGTCGGCGTAGCCAGTCTTCTCCTCCACGGCTGCCTCCTCTGAAATCACGAGGGTTCCGGCTTCTTGCCGATCCCGTACATCTGGTCCTTGCTGCCCTCCGCGGTCCATCTCTCGCGGAACTTCTTGGAGAATTGGCTAGGGAGCTTGCGGCCCATGCCGATCGTAGACAGGACCTCTTCCAGTGAGATCCCTTGCTCGCCGCGGCCGGTGTTGCCGAGCGTCTTGAACACGATCGAATCCGCCGAGCAGATCACAAACGTCTCACCGGAGGAGAGCAGCAATGCGAGCGACTCCAGCTCTCCCGGATCGAGTCGCTCGGCGTACGAGGGATCGAATGAGCCTCGCAGGGCCTGGAGCTGACTTGCTGCCACGTCGAAGACCTTGATGCGGCCATCGCCTTCGTAGGGAGCAAGGTCGAAGTCCTGGCGGACGCCATGTTCGTCTTCGTAGAAGTGAGCCTCGTCGAGCACCGTGCGCGCCAGGTGGACGTCGCACAGCTCTGCGACCTTGTCCCAGAGGCGCTGTTCTTGAAGTTTGATGACGACGTTCGCGTCAAGCAGAAGCAATCGCAATCGCTTCATCGGCGCCGTCCTCTTCGTCCATGTAGGTCGCTGCCTGCTTCCTGCTGATGCCCAGGTACTCGGCAAAGCGACCGAGAGACAGCTCTCCTCGGCGAAGCGCGGTGATCGCGAGTGCGCGAAACCGTGCCGGTCGATCCGGCGCGGGTTCTGGGGACCTGTGCCGCAGCAGCTGCGATGACATCGACTTGGCCTTCTCGATGTCCCGCTTCGTCTCGGCAGCCTTTCGCCGGAAGACGTCCTGCATGCGCCAGAGGAGGGCTTCGACAGAGACATCAAACTGCCGAGCCACCTCGAACAGCGCGTCGACGGGCAGGTGATCATCGCGGAGACGCGCAGTCACGGCCGAACGCAGGCTCTCTTCGGGCATCAGGAGAGCCGAGGCGAACTTGTTCGCGAACTTCTCGTCGTCCTCGTCAGACCAGTCCGGCTTGCTGGTGTCACCACCGTGCCGC
>JAHFDS010000106.1:0-16250 GCA_023248855.1 Myxococcales bacterium | reverse complement strand
CCGCACATCCCACGTCAGCAGGTGAAACAGCTCGTGCGCGAGGTCGAAGTTCTGCCTCCAGCGAACGTTGTGCATGTTGAGGAGCACGGCTGCTCCGAAGGACTCGCCCTTGGCACACGCCGCGGTTCCTGTCGGCTCGAACTCGAGGTGGAATACCTTCACTCCGCAGTTCTCCTCGAGCTCGCGGAGCAGTCCGAGCGCCGGATAGTCGCCAAGCGACAGCTGCTTGCGAACTGTCCTGGCCAGCTCCTCCGCGCGCGGAAAGGTGAACGGCGGCACCGGACCGCGCACCCACGGCAGGTCGGCGGACGCCCTCCGGTCGCACCAGACCTCCAGGTTGTTGTACTGCTCGCACAGTCTGAGGAACTGCGCCTCGGTCTCCTTGGCGCTCTCGGGCTTCTGTCGCCAGAGAACCCGATCTTCCTGGATGGGATCAGCGGAGAGGAAGAAGGCCAGGGAACGCCGATAGCAGTCGGCCAGCTTGGAGAGCTGGCTGATGCTCGGCTCTCGCTTGTCGTTCTCGAATTCCGAGATGGACGACTCGCCGATGCTCGTTCGATCCCTGACCTGGGCAAGCGTGAGACCACCACGCTCGCGCGCGTGCTGGAGCCGCCTCCCCAGGTCCTTGGTGGTTCGATCGGTGGAGTTCTGCATCCAAGAACAAATCTAGCCATTCACTGCCACCTTGACAAGGTGGTTTTTCTGAAAACCAGAAAACATCCAATCCTCGGGATTCCGCCGGGTTGTACGGGCGTGGCACCGACGTCTTTCAGCTCCCATTGGGCCGGGCACTAGCGATCCGAGACTGGCCAAACCCCGAGCGAAGGAGCAGGAAGATGGCCAAGTCCTCAGCAGCACACAGCATCGCGTCCGTCACCCCCGACCGGCTGGTCCCCATCACCGAGGTCGAGCTGGCGGCCCTCAAGCGCGACCGCGCGCTCCTCGAGGACCTCAAGGTCCAGGCCCAGGCGCTCTCGAAGAACCTGGATGGCCGCGAGGAGGACCTCATCACCCGCATCGAGGCGGGCGCCGAGATCGTTGGCGACCTCCTCCCGAGCGTGAGGATCGCCTCGCGCAAGTCCATCAGCTGGCAGAGTGCGCTGGCCGCCCTCGCCAAGCGGGTCGGCCTCGACGACAAGGAGGAGATCCGCATGGTCAAGGACCAGGCCCCGGTCTCCTTCCAGAAGGAGCTGCAGATCCCGTAACCTGGGCGGGAGCGTGGCCCCCGGCAACGGGGGCCCGCGGCTCGCCGGAGGTGCAGCCATGCGGGTCGCGACCTTCGATCTCGCCGGCTACCTCGGCGAGCACGCGCCTGCGGCTCGAGCCTCCGATCCGGCGGGCGAGTGGTGCCTGTCGTGCCCGCGCTGCGGTGGTCGCGAGCATCTCTACGTCAACGTCGAGAAGCGCTGCGGCCACTGCTTCCGGTGCGACTGGTCGCCTGGCCTCCTCGACCTCCTGGCCGAGCTCGAGCGGCGCCCTCGCGCGGAGATCGCGCGACGCCTCGGGGCTCGCGACGAGCCCACGGCGCCGTCCAACCTGGCCAGCCTGCGCGAGCGGATCCTCGCCCTCGGCGCTCGCGCCTCGGCGACACCGCCGATGGCGCCGTCGGTGCCGCTGCCCGAGGCGTACATCGCGCTCGCACCCCGACACAGCGTGGCCACCGAACGCGCGCTCGTCCCGTTCCGAGCGTACCTCGCCCAGCGCCGTATCCCACAGGCTGCCATCGCCCACCATCGCATCGGTTGCGCACTCCTGGGCCGCTATGCCGGTCGCGTGATTCTCCCGGTGCTCGCCGACAGCAGCGTCGCGGCCTACCAGGCGCGTGACATCACCGGAAGCTCCCGCATCAAGTACTTCGGCCCCGAGGGCCAGCAACTCGGCCGGGTCCTGTTCAATCTCGACCGGGCGCGCGAGCACGAGCGCATCGTGGTCTGCGAAGGCATCATCAGCGCCCTCTGCGCCGGCCCGGACGCCGTCGCCAGTTTCGGAAAGACGCTCAAGCCCCGGCAGGTAGCGCTCCTCGCCGAAGCCGGGCGTCCGGCCGTGGTCCTCTTCGACGCCGCGAAGGTCGCCACCGGCGCGACAGACGCGCATCGCGAGGCTGAGGAGGCCGCAGCTCGACTCCACCGCGCGGGCGTCCAGGCCTTCGTCGCCCGGCTCGCCCAGGGCGACCCGGCCGACAACGACGCCGATGTCGTGCGTCGGGCGATCGACCGCGCGGCGCCCTTCGATTCTCTCTCCGGGTTGCGACGGCGCCTGCTCACCCAGCCAGACGATTGGGCCGGCCGCTAGCGATCCGAGGTGGGGCAAGACCTGGAGCGAACCCATGACGACCCCCGCCACTGTTTCACTTGTCCCGTCCCGACCACCGCGCACGCCGCTTCCGGCAGGGCGCGAGCGCAAGCGCTTCTCCGTCCGCGAAACGTTCGGCATCGACGTCTCGGCGGGCTACGAGATCGACGGCTACGCCGCGCCCGACCGCGAGACGCCTGCCATCGATCCCGGCTACGTGTTCCCGCGCGAGGACACCCTCGCGTTCCTGCTCGGCCTGCAGATGGGCGACCGGATGCTCGTTCACGGGCACACCGGCACCGGCAAGACCTCGCTCGTCGAGCAGGTGGCCGCGCGGCTCGGCTACAACGTCGTCAAGATCAACTTCGACGGCGGCATCGGCCGCGACGACCTCATCGGCACGCACGTCGTGCGCGGCGGCGAGGTGGTGTTCCAGTACGGCGTCCTGCCGCGCGCATACCGCGACTTCGAGGGCTGCTTCGTGCTGCTCGACGAGTGGGACAGCATCGCCGACGAGTGCGCGTTCGTCCTGCAGCGCCCGCTGCAGAAGGACGACGGCAAGCTGCTCCTGCTCGAGAACGGCGGCGAGGTGCTGCCGCTGCCCGCCGGGCACCACCTCATCGCGACCGCGAACACCTGCGGCCAGGGCGACGACACCGGCCTCTACTCGACCGGGACGCGCGTGCAGAACTACGCGCAGCTGAACCGCTTCGGCACCACGATCAAGCTCGCCTACCTCTCCCCCGCGGACGAGGTCGCGATGCTCCTCAAGCGTTTCGCGGCAACCGGCTTCCAGAAGGTCGAGGCCGACCTGTTCGTCCGCATCATCGGCAAGGTGCGCGAGGGCTTCGCCGCCGGCACGCTGTCGTCGCCGCTGTCGAGCCGCGACCTCATCAACTGGGTCGAGAAGTTCCTCAAGATCGGCGACGCCGCTAAGGCCGCCAAGTACGCCTTCCTGAACCGCATGGCCCCCGAGGATGCCCAGGCGGTCGAGGGCCTCATCCAGAGGGGTTCGTAGCCATGTCCGCCAGAAAGAGCACCTCCCCGACGGCCGGTGCGCTGCGCCGCGTCCGCATGGAGAATCGCACCGCCAGCGCCGAGAAGCTCTACGAGGTCTGCGTGGAGGCGGACCCCGCCGTGCCGGGCAGCTTCCGGTGCCGTGCGGTGTGGGGCCGCATATCCGCCAGTCACCGCAGCGAGCAGGTCAAGGAGCAGGGGTCGGCCGCTGCCTGCGAGCGCGCGCTGGAGGCCCTCGTCCGCGAGAAGCGTGGGCGCGGCTACCAGGTGGTCGAGGACCAGCGCGGCGATCCGGCGGTGCCGCCAGTGGGTTCGCCTTCGGGCACGCCGACGACCGAGCCGGCGACGGAGCAGGAAGGGCTCGCCCGCCTCCTGGCGCGGCGCAAGCGCGAGGCCTCCTGGGCGTTCTGATCGATTGGGCCAGGCACAAGGGATCCGACGGTGGGCATGGAAACGAAGCCGACCCTCCGCGATGCCCTCCTGACCGGGATCGACAGCAGCGACAAGCCCTCGGCCGCCTGGGCCGCAGTCTTCGAGAAGATCGCGAAGCTCCTGTCCGAGCGCTGGGGCATCCAGGTGATCATGCGCGGCACCGACGCGTACACCGATGGCCGCCGCATCGTCCTGCCGGTGGTGCCGGACAACGCTCCCGCCGAGCTCGTCGCCGCCGTGCACGGCACCCTCGACCACGAGGCCGGCCACGTCATCTTCAGCGAGTTCCTCGCGATCCCGGACCCGTTCGAGAAGCTCCTGACCAACGCGCTCGAGGACGCCCGCGAGGAAGCGCGCCTGATCGCGCTCTGGCCCGGCTGCGCGGCCAACCTGCGCGCGTGCACGGAGTTCTTCTGCCGGCGCCTCGACGGCATCGGCTGGCCCGTCACCCCCTTCACGAAGTTCGCCATCGCGCTCTATCTGTCGCAGCGCTACGGCGACGATCACTGGTTCCTGCAGAAGTGGGTCGGCACATCTGCAGAAGCGGGCGCCGCCCCCGGCGTCGCTTCAGGATAGTGGAACGGGCCCTTGCCTGGCCACACGAAGTGGCGCGCGTACGCCTGCTCGAGCGCGGGGTCGCCGGTCTTGGTGAACCGCAGCAGCGTGCGCCTTCCCTTGCCCCAGCGTACGTAGGCGGTCACCGATGGAACCAGACGAAGGTCGTGGGCGTGAAAGCGAAGGATCCGCAGCAGCCGGCTCAGGCGCGTGAGGTTGCCCGCGATGACCCGCTCCAGATACGGGACGCGGCCGAAGCGCCAGTCCTCGAGCCGCGCCGGCGCGAGCAGCTCCATGCGCACCAGCACCTCGACGGGCGCCACCACCTTCCCGGTGGCGAGGATCGCATCCACCGCGCGGACGACACGTGGATAGAGCGGATCCTGCTGATAGCCCTCCACAGAGACGGCCGTCGCGCTGCGGTGGATACTGCCCTCGCGCCGATCACGGGGCCGCTTCGGTCCCACCGCGCGCACCACCATCACGCGCCGGCGCGCTCGGGCTGCGGGCGCTGCTGCGTGGCGACCATGAGCACGCTCAGCACCCACGCGCGCTCCGAGTCGTTGAGGATCCACTGGCCAGCCAGCGGCGGGCGACTCGCAGTCGGCTCGCACAGGGCGGCGCGCTGCAGCGCGAGCTCGGCCTGGACCTGATCTGCCGGGATGCGGATGGACGTCCAGTCGATGTCCTGGCCGACAAGCTCGACGTTGCCGCCAGCGTCGATCTCCGCGAACCAGGCCTCGCCGAAGAAGTTCTGGAAGACGTACCGGAGCGCAGTGGCGCCCTCGAGCGCCGCCCTGACCCACTCGGGCGGCTCGGGGCGACGGGAGGCGTGCTGATTCGATTGCATTCGGATCTCCTCCTTCGAATACACGTCACGGATGGAGAGCGCCAGCGTCCAGGATCAGGGGGATCGTCTTCGCCGGATTACCCGCTGGTGATCGAGCCCGGCCGCGGCGCTGTGGCCGGAGGCCGCCGGATTGGCGCGTCTCGGCTGGCTCGGTGACCGTGGGCAGGGCCGGCGAGGGTCGAAGCGTCGCCCTCGGCGCAAGCCCCACCTCTTCGAGGAGCCGCGCGGTCTCGGCGCGGGAGCGCGCGTCCACCACGAGACAGCCTGGCGCCAGCGTGCCCACGATGAACGGGGCGAAGCGCGCGCTCGACGCGAGCGCATGGTGCACCGCTTCGTCATCCACCTGCAGGACGAGCAACTCGCCGAGCGCGACGTCGCCACGGGCGCCACACCACCGCTCGATCGCCACGCGCAGGATGGGGGGCACCGGGTGGGAGGCGTGCGCCGCGATCCACTCGAGGATCTGGACGGCGGTGATCCCGTGGGCTCGTGCCTCCTTCACCGATGCCGCGGTGATCTGCCAGCCGCGGGCGCAGGCGGCGAAGCGCCGCAGGCGCGCCAGGGCCACGACTGACGGCGCGGCGCCGGGATCGACGCGTCCGTCCTCCTCCACGCGCCAGGTCCCAGGCGTCTTGCCAGCCGGGAGCCCCCGCTCGCTCGCCGCGCTCGCTGCAGCCCGGCTCGAGGTCATGACGAACCGCGCGCCGTCATGGATCAGGCCGACACCTGTGCGCAGGACCAGGGTTTCGCGCTTGCGTGACCACTCCCGAACGGACAGGAGGACGTTCTCCGGAACCGGCACGCGGCTTCGTCCAGTCAGGAAGGCTTCGATCTCCGCGGCGGGAAGGCCGCCCTCGAGTGCGCCATAGATCGTCTCGCGGGTCAGGCGGAAGGTGTGCACGGCGCCGGAAGCGGCCGACGTGCGCGCGGCGATGCGCGACAGGGTCGCGATGACCTCGCCATCGGCGCCGTCGAGGTAGAGCAGCACATCGTGGTTGGGCTGCACGGTGAGGCAAGGCCCGCCCGCGATCGTCTTTCGCGCCGCGATCTCGGGCGCGCCGAACACCACGCGCCCCAGCTCGGTGAGACGGAAGCAATGGGACCGGCCCACGCTGCCGCGCTCGATGACGCCCAGGTGCACGAGCGTCACCAGGAGGGCGTTGGCGACCCAGACCCCTTCGTCGTCGAGCCAGTAGGCCCGCCGGCGCTCGGGGCCGCCGGGTAGCTTTTCCTTGTGCTCCGAAGCCGCGAGCTTGGGCCGGAAGGCGTAGGCGTGCCAGTAGAAGTCCGGGTTGTCATCTCCTGCCGCGCCATGGAGATCGGACAGGAACGTCTCGAGGTCGAAGAGCTCAGGCTCGCCGCGCGCGATGCGCGAAAGCGCCCACACGACGAGCTCGCGCGCATCAGTGAGCGCGTCGGGGCGGATGCGCTTGGCCTCATCACGACCGTCGCGATCGGGTACCTGCCCGATCCCGTCCTGCCACAGCGGCATGCGCAGCCACGCGCGTACCCAGGCGGAAGCCTGCGCCTCCGGCGCCTCCTTGAGCAGGCGCTCGACACGCTCGGGGACAAGACGCGCGAAGCCGTCTTCCACGAGGATGCCGCCGAGCTGCACGAGCAGCATGTACACGAGCGAGATCCGATCGGGCGGCAGCATCGGATCGTCCTTGCCACCGAGAGCAGGCGCGAGCTTCGCGATGCGCCCGCGGATGCTGGCCGGGAGCGCGCCGCCCTGGTTGACCTGGAAGCTCCCGATCGACGCCAGGGCCGTCACCACTTCCTGCAGCTCGATCATCATCTCCGCGCCGGCCCGCAGCGTGGTCGAGCCGGGCGCGCGAGCGAGCAGCGCCGAGGCCTTCCAGTCGAGCGAGGGCTCGGGCGCGACCACCCCGCGCGCTCCGCGCGGGAGCGAGACGTCCGGATACTTGTCGTACCCTCCAAACGAGTAGCAGTAGTAGCCCGCCGGCGTCACCAGGAGCAGGCGCTCGCGCAGCAGGTGCACGGGATCGTACCGCTTGCCATACTCCGCCGGGTTGCGCGGCTTGACGATGCCGCGCGCCAGCAGCTCGCGCCGCAGCTGCGGGCCACCGATGGCGCCGCCGTAGCGCTCCACGATCCCGAGCACGCGCCGCTCCTCGAGCCGCAGCGCCCCGACCACCTCGCGCAGCCGGGCCTTGTCCCGCATCGCAGCGCCGACCTGGGCGATGCACTCGTCCTTGCGCCTGGCGGCCTGCTTGCCGACCCAGAAACGAGCGGCGTTCTGCGCTTCGTCCGAGCGCAGCGACTCGATGTCGGGCTCGTGCCGGGTGGGTGTCCTGGCGAGCACGAACGGGAGCGTCACGACTTCGGCCCCGCGATCGTCTTGGGGGTGTGCCCGGCCGCCCGCAATGCCTTGAGCAGCTCCTCCTCGCGTCCCGGATCGACCAGCGCCACGGTGTCCGAGAGGCGGCCGAGCAAGAACCGTCCGATCCGCGGATCGCGCGCCAGCTCGACGAGCTGGGCAGTGTCAGCCACCTCGAGCAGGCAGGCGTCCTTCACGACGCCGTCGCCCTCGAGCGCGGGGAGCCACGAATCAAGCGGATGCATCGAGCGCCTCCATTTGCGAGCCCTTGGGCGCGCGAACAACGTCAGATTCCATCGAGCCCAGTGGGCGCGCGTCCGCGGCGTCCAGGATCTCGACCTTGTACTGGTACCCCTGCTCGGTGAGGAAGAGCTGCCGGTGATGACCGAATTCCTCTTCGCGCGTGTCGCGCGACACCAGCGAAAAGAAGCTGGCGCCGCGGCCGTCTGCCTTGGGCCGCAGGATGCGCCCCAGGCGCTGCGCTTCCTCCTGACGCGAACCGAACGTGCCCGAGATCTGGACGAGCACGTCCGCGTCGGGCAGGTCGACCGCGAAGTTGCCAACGCGCGAGAGCACCAGGCGCTGGACACGGCCGTGCCGGAAGGCGTCATACAAGTGGTCGCGCTCGGCCTGCGGCGTCTTGCCCGTGATGAGGGGCAGACCGAGCACGCATGCAAGATCCTCGAGCTGCTCGAGGTACTCGCCGATCACGAGCACGCGACCCTCGGGATGACGGGTCAGTATCTCCCGAACCACCGCGGTCTTGCCGGGATTGCAGGCGGCGATGCGGAACTGCGCGCGGCGCTCCGCGAGCGCGTACTCCATACGCAGCCCGGGCGACATGGCCACGCGGACCTCGGTGCAGGTCGCGGCCGCGATCCATCGGCGGTCCTCCAGGTCGCGCCACGGCACGTCGTAGCGCTTGGGCCCGATCAGCGCGAACACGTCGCCCTCGCGCCCGTCCTCCCGCACCAGCGTGGCCGTGAGACCCAGGCGCCGTTTCGTCTGGAGCTCCGCCGTGACACGAAAGACTGGCGCGGGCAAGAGGTGCACCTCGTCGTAGATGATGAGCCCCCAGGCGCGCGCGGAGAACAGCGCGAGGTGCGGAAAGTCCGCTGCACGGTTGGGTCGCCAGGTGAGGACCTGGTAGGTGGACAGCGTGACCGGCGCGGTCGCCTTCTGCTCGCCCGAGTACTCGGCGATGGCGTCCGGCGAGAGCGTCGTCTTTTCCAGGATCTCCCGGCGCCACTGCCGGAGCGAGGTCAGGCTCGTGGTGAGGATGAGCGTGGTCTGGCCGACCGCCGCCAGGGCGGCAATCCCCACGATCGTCTTGCCGGCGCCGCAGGGGAGCACAACCACTCCGCTTCCGCCGCGCTCGGAGCCGGCCAGGTAGAACGTCTCTGCGGCCTCGCGCTGGTAGTCGCGCACCTGAAACGCCGCGCCGGACCCGCAGGCCTCGCGCAGCCGCACGTCGAGCGCGTCGCCGGCGACGTAGCCCGCGAGATCCTCGGCGGGAAACCCCGCGGCCACCAGCGCCTGCTTGAGAGCACCGCGGTGTGCCGGCTCCACCTCGAAGACGCGGTCATCGAGTCGCCGCGAGAGCATCGGGCCCGCCGTCTTGTCGCGCGCGAGCCGCTCGGCGACCGGGCGATCCGCGCACGAGAGCCGCAGCCCACATCCCTCCTGCGACAGGACCACGCGGCCGTAGCGCCCGGCCAGCTCACGCACGTCGGTCGCGACGTTCTCGGGCACCGGGTACTTCGCGTAGTCGCGCAGCGCCCGGATCATGGCGTCGGCGGAAAGGCCGGTCGCACGCGCGTTCCAGATCGAGAGCGGCGTCAGACGATAGGTGTGGACGTGCTCGGGGCTCTTGACGAGCTCGGCAAATGGCGCCAGCGCCGCGCGGGCTTCGGCCGCGCGCGGACCGTGCGTCTCGAGCAGGATCGAGGCGTCGCTCTGGACGATGAGTGGATTGTCGGCGTGCATGCCCTTACACAGCCTCGTAGCACGCGGATCTGACCGAAGTTGCTTGGCATGCGGCCGGTGTCGCGCTCAGATCCCCGCGTGAGCAAGATCGGGCGCAATGATCCCTGTCCCTGCGGCAGCGGCAAGAAGTACAAGAAGTGCCACCTCCTCAAGCAGGCGGTCGCGGTGCGCTTCAGTCGCGACGATCGGACGAGCGCGCTCGCCAAGCTCGAGCACTGGTCGATGGACCACCTGGGCGAGGAGGACGACGAGGCCTACGAGGAGCTCTGGGGCGAGCAGACCGCGGAGCTCGAAGGGCAGTGGAATGTGATGAGCGAGTCGGTCTCGGACGCCTGGTTCTGGTTCGATCGGCCGCTTGGCGATGGGCGCCTGGTCGTGGACCTTTTCCTCGCCGAGGGGACACCGCTGTCCGCCGCCGAGCGCTGCTACCTCGAGCGCATGCGCGCCTCCTCGATGCGGCTCTACGACATCCAGGACGTCCGCCCGGGTCTGTCCGTCACGCTCGAGGACGTGCTCGATGGAGCGCGTGTGACGGTGCGCGAGCAGTCCTTCTCGCGATCCGCGCAGCGCGCCGAGCTGGTCGCGGCCCGCATCATCTCCGCGGGCATCTCGGGCGAGCCGGAGATCGACCTGTCGCTCTTGCACATCCCGGCGCTCCTGCGGCGCGGCATCATCGAGCAGGTCACCCGGCACCGCGCCGAGTTCCGCCGCGAAAACCCGCGGGCCCCGGAGCTCGAGTTCTGGAAGGAGATGCCGCCGTTCTTCCACTCCGCCTGGGTGTCGGCGATCCTGAACCCGCCCCTGCCCACGCTCAAGACCACCGACGGCGAAGACGTGGTCTGGACGCGGGTCCACTTCGACGTGCTCGATGCCTATCGGCTGCCGGCGCTGCTCGACGGCATCGCCGGCTTCGAGCGCGATGGCGACCAGTGGCACTGGAGTGGCACGAACGTGGCCGGCAAGGAGATCTCGCTTGGCCAGGCGAAGATCAAGGACCAGGCGCTGGTCCTCGAGACCATGTCGGCAGAGCGGAGCCAGCGCGGGCGCGGGCTGCTAGAGGGCGCGGCGGGGGATGCGATCCGGCACCGCGCGACCACGCACGAGGATCCGACGGTCTCGATCCGCGAGGCGCTGCGCAAGGGCGAGGTGCAGGCGTCGGCAGCACAGTGCAAGGAGGAGCTGCCGCGCGAGCTGGTCGAGGACCTCACGCTCGACCACTACGCCCGGTACTACCGCAAGTGGCTCGACGAGCCGGTCCCTGCGCTCGACGATCGCACGCCGCGTGATGCGGCTCGCGACGCGGCGTACCAGGCCAGAGTCGCCGAGCTCATCCACGGACTCGAGGGCCTTTACCAGGGCGCGCTGCGAGCGGATCAGCCCGCCTACGATCCGTCCTGGATGTGGGAGGAGCTGGGGCTCTCCGAGGCCGCGCCCGCGCACCCGCCACCTCTGGCGCACGAGCGCTTCGCGGACGCCGTGCCCGGGCTCGCCGAGCTGCGCCAGCAGGTCGCGGAGCGACTGCGCAAGCGTCCCGGTTTCGACGACGCCAGCAGCCTCACCACGCCCGACGACATCACGGCCGACCTCGACCTCCAGCGCTTCGTGCGCGATCACTCGCCCGAGCAGGCGGCCGGGATCTCGCTCGCGGCGCACCTGCCCTGGATGCTCGACTTCGAGCTGCACCGCAAGAAGACCTTCTGGGTGGACGGCGCCCTCTCCTACCTGCTCGGGCAAACCGACTTCGCGGTCCTCGGCGACGATCTGCGCGTGCCGTTTCCATCGTTCGCCCTGGTATTCACAGATCGCTACGCGCTGTCGCTCGCCGAGCGACTGGTCGCGAGCAACGCCCGCTCGCCGATCAGGGGACACATCCTGCGCGTCATGACGGTCTACGTCACCGAGGAGCAGGCGCCGCCCGATCGCGTCCTTCACCTCCGCTTCGCCGTCGACGCGCTCGGGGCCGATCCGCCGCAGGTGATCGAGCATGCGGTTCGGGTTCGTCCGCTGGCGCCGGTCGAGCTCCCGAGCTCGCCAGCTCCGCGTGCCGTGCTCACTGACGGTGAGCCTGTGCTCCCGGCGCAGCGGCCGCTGCCCGGCCTCGTGCACCTCGCGCTCAACGCGATCCTGTACTCGACCAGCGCGGGCGTGGAGCCGCAGCTGCGCCCAGCACCGCTCTCGAGAGCGGGGCGCGCGCCCGCACAAGAGGCGACCAGCACGGAGGGCGTGTTCTTCCTGCCGGGGTCGATCGAGATCTCGCGCCTGCGGCAGATGCAGGCGCTCGAGCGCATCCCCTCGGGGCGTCAGGTGCTGCACCGCTTCATGGTGCGCGGCCACTGGCGACGGCCGCCGAAGAGCTGGCAGGACCAGCGGCTACGGTGGATCGAGCCCTACTGGAAGGGGCCCGACCTTGCGGCGGTGATCGAGCGGACGTACAAGCTCACCCCCTGAAGCTACGGGGTCGGGGCCGGCTTGGGCTCGGCGGGCACGACCGAGGAATTGTCCGCGCGGTAGAGCTCCCAGGCGAACACCCAGCCACGGGTGTGAATTGGATGCACCAGGCCGGAGAATCCGGCTGCGTGACGTGGGCCCTCGGCCCCCCGCGAGCGAGCCAGCGTCTCGAAAGCACCAATCGCGTGCTCCGCTGGCCAGCCTTCGTGCTCGAAGGCGTAGATCAGGATCGCCTTTCGCTTGCCCAGCGAGGACGCTGTCAACTTTGCGCAGTCAGTCAAGGCACTCCGATGCTCCGGGTACGGCGATAGGATGTGCATCAACATGCTGTCGTTCGGCAGCCCGTTGTCACCCATGAGGCGGAGCAGCTTGACCTCGATCGCCCACGTCCACAGCGGCGCTACCCCAAGGCAGATGTCACAGCGCTGCCGGCGCGCTTTCGGATACGGAACGCCCAGAGTGATCGAGGGATACCGAGTGGGCCAAGATCTGCGAAGCTCGTCTACGATCAGCTCGACCGCCGCGGCTTCAGTATGCGGACCAATCCCAGGTTGGTACGCTTGCTTCGATCGGACGCCCACGGCGATCGGCTGACGCGCATCGGAGGCCCGCAGCAAAGTCGACGACGAAGGTCTGAAGGTCGATCGAGGCCAGCCCATCGTCCACGCGCTGATGGTAGCAGTGCCCGCGCCAGCTCTGTCGAGGCTGCAGAGCGCCGGCCCGGAATTGTTCGCGGTGATTCTTGTTCAAGGCGACGCAACGGGGCATTCTGCCTACGTGGGTGCCAAGGATGGCGATGATGCCTCGCACGAGGAAGAGCCTGAGGTCGAGAGGTCGAGAGGTCGAGGGCCTGGTTCCCTACGCGCCGGACTTCACTCCGGCGACGCTGGGAAAGAAGGTGGGCGAGGATCGAGTTCTTTCGTGGCTTCTTGAGCAGGCTGCATCGCGTCCGACCAAGGCGGCCTTCCGAGACGCCATTGGCAGCGTCTGCCTGGGTCACATTTCTGCCGCCAAGGATCGTAGTGACATGGCAAGCCACGTGTTCCAGGGTGTCCAGAACTACGGCTTGGTCGATGTAGCCGACGACGGCACTGTTCGACTCACGGATGCGGCGCAGACGATCCTGATCGCTCCCGTCGGGCAGCGAGAGGAGGCGTTCGGCCGGCACATCCTGACGATGTGCAACGGCTATCGCTTGGTCGAGGCGATCCAACGGTTCGATCTGCGGGGCGCGAAGCCCACGCTGGAGGCGCTCACAGAGGAGCTGGATCGTAGCGCCACGTCGAAGAGCATCTCCTCGATGAAGGCGTGGTTGGAGCGTGCGGGCGTGATGAAGACGGGGCGCGGGTACGCGATCGACGATGTTCGTCTCGAGGAGATCCTGGGGGTGGGATCGAAGAAGCTCCTCGGGCTGGATCCCGCGCAAGTGGAGTTTCTTCTCGCCGCCAGAATCCTCAAGCTCCAAGGCGGCGGAGCGACGCTCGAAGCGCCGGATGTGCGCGCCTTGGCGGAGGCCCGTCGTCCGGGGGTGAGGATCCCAGGCAAGAGCCTGGGAGGCTTCGTGCAAGGCATGGTCGACCGGGGCTGGTTCTCCGCCGCCGCCAAGGTCCGGGCGAAGGGCGGTACCCGAACGGCCTTCAAGCTGACCGGCCTTGGGCACGAGCTCACCGACGATCAAGTACGAGCTCTGGTAGAGCAATCGTGCTCCGGAATGCCGCTGTCCGACCTGCTGTCCCTCCCGGCAATCCTCGCCCGGCTCAGCGTCGGCAATCAGGACGAGCTTGGCCGGCTGGGCGAGATGCTCGCCGTTCATGCATGCCTGATGCTCGGCCTCCGTGTCGTTGGGTGGCGAACGAAAGCTCCCGTCGAGGTCGATCTCACAGCCGAACGTACCGTCGGCCTACCTCGAACGATACAAGGAAGGTTCGTAGATGCTGTTCTTCAAAGCAAGCAACGGGCGAGTGGCCATTCACCCGGGCGGGGTGACCGTGGTCGACGCATCGGGCGGTCTGCAGCCGTCGATCTCCCTCACGGGCATCGTGGGCATCCTTGGCACCGCGTCCGGCGGCGAGCCGTGGATTCATCCGGACGGCAGGCAGGCCGGTCCCATCGTGCAGATTGACGACCCTAACGAGGGAATCGCCATCTTCGGCGACGGTCCCATCGCCGACGCGATCCGGCTGCTCTTCAACCCGTCGGCCGACCCACGCATCGTGTCGGGCGCCTTCCGCGTGCTCGCGATCAAGCTCAACCGCTCCACGCGGTCGGTGAGCGATCTGCTGCTCGATCGCGCCGGCACCATGCCGGTGCTCGTGCCGCCCGATCCGGGCATCGGGCCTCTGGTGCGGCCACCGCCGAACGCCATCGGGCGCCCCGGCGCGCTGCCGAGTCCCGTGCCGATGGGCTTCCTCAGGGTCTGGTCGAAGGACTGGGGCCCCGACACCGAGAACGTCCGCATCGCGCTCGTCAGCGACGCGCAGCCGCCCACCGTGGCGCCGGGCGCCCCCGCGGGGGCGCCCCCGAGCGTCTACCAGCCCGTCACGTCCTTCTACCTCGAGACGACGTTCCGGAACCTCAAGGAAGACTCGCCCGTCTACCGATTGCCGCACTACCGCGCCCTGGCCTCGGGCGGCCACGAGTTCGATCCCGGCGATTCCGTCTTCGCGGTGCACTTCGAGGCCCCGGCCGGCTCGACCGCCGCGCCCGACCTGCGCATCGGCGTGACCACGGAGCGCCAGGTCGACGGCTCGAGCGCCGCCACGACCCTGACGCCGTGTTCCCGGACGTCGCCCGCTACCCCGATCACACGCTGACCGTGCGCGCCCAGGCCACGGCCGGGGCCGCGGCCTGGCCCTCCGGAACCCTTGTGGCCGCCACCTACCGGCAGCTCTTCGCGCTGGTTACGCCGCTTGTCGGGCCGGCGGGCTACTCGTTCGTGCCGACGAACCCCGCGCTGAGCCTCGATCGCCCGTGGACCGTGCTCGATGCGCTGCCGGATGCCGCCGCGCCGGACAACACCGATCCCGACATGACAGGGACCTTCGCCCTGCCTGCGGCGCCAGGTCAGCCGGCGCGTGTGGACGTGGCACTGACGAGCTACGTCCGCCAGCTCGCCGACTGGATCAACACCCAGAGCCGCCTCATCGCCGCCGAGCCTCACCTCGATCGCATCCTGCTATCGCGTGATCCGGCCGACCCCATGTACCTGCCCCACGTCCTTTCCGGCGAGGACGGACTCCATCACGCGAGCGACGCCAACTGGTACCTGCAGGACTTCGAGGATGCGCTCGACGCGTTCCTGCAGGTGCGCTGCAACGAGCTCGTGCCCCTCCTCTCGGACCCCGCCGACGTCCCGGCCACCGCCCGCGCGCCCGGGGACGCCACGGGTGACCAGACCCTCCTGGCCCTGCACCTGCTCGCCCGGGATCACTGCCGCCAGGCCGAGGGCCCGTACAAGAGCGAGCGCAATGCGTTCGTCGCCTACGACGCGCCGTTCGCGCGCCTGCGCGCCCACGCGGCCAAGCTCTCGGACCGAAACGTGTCGCTATGCGGTCAAGCCGTCACGGTCCTCGACGCGCGGGGCAACATCACCACACTCCCGGCCTGGGCGATGGCATGCATCGCGGCCGGCATGCAGGCCGGGGCGCCGATCGGCGAGCCGCTCACGTTCAAGTACGGCAATGTGCTCGGCATCGCGCAGAAGGACAACACCTGGAGCCCGCGGTCGCTTGGCGACTCGAACACGCTCCTGCAGGCCGGCGTGCTCTTCATGGAGCCCGTGGACGGCAAGGGGTTCCGCTTCGTCCGCGACCTGACCACCTACCTCTTCGACGCGAACCTCATCTTCACCGACCGCAACGTCAACTACGCCGTGAACACGGTCTCCTACGAGCTGCGGACGGACCTCGAGAACCGCTTCACGGGCCTTCGCGCGCTGCCGGCCACGGTGGGCGGGATGAAGGAGGCCGCCGTCTCCAAGCTCGAGGCGCTCCGTGATGCAGGCGTGATCGTCGACTCGTTCGACGAGCAGACGAACCAGCCGCTCTACGCCTACCGGAACCTCGCGATCACAGTGCGCGGCGACGTGGCGCTCGTGCGCGTGACGGCCTCGCCCGTGACCGGCATCAACTACATCGAGATCACAGAGGTTGTAGTGCTTCCGATTTCTAAGGCCTAACCTTCATTCTGCACCTCCAGATGGGTGATCGCGAAGCATCCGCGATCGGCTAATGAGGGCATGAGCACTGATCTCACACGGGTTTCGGGCTGAGGGCGTGGGTTCGGCGCTGCACCTCTTCGAGCAGTCCTGGCCGGCGCCGGCTCGGGTTC
>JAHFDS010000105.1 GCA_023248855.1 Myxococcales bacterium | reverse complement strand
GGCGAGCACCGTGCAGCAGTCCGATGAGTAGTAGCGCATGAGCCGCATTGGAGCCCTACTGAAGATGGTGCGCGGCGACTCACTGCCGTAGGTGGTCGTCACGGGTCGGACCAAGACCCACCGAGGCTACCCAAATTTGCCAGGTGTGCTGCGACCCCTTGCGACGCAGCGTACTTTACAAGGGGCCTGGATAGGGCTACGAAGGGAATAGGTGTGAAGGGAGATCCAGCTGGAGGGCCAGGATTTCCCACGGGGCGAGCATGCGAATTCTGAAGCTGCGGTACCGGAACGGCGTTGATTTCCTGGCCCACTGGGACGCCTTCCAGCAGCACGTGACTGCTGGGGGCGATCCTCCGCTCGCCGAAGGTGTCGGGCCCGAGCGTGGTGGCGTGTTCTATCCGACCCGGGAGGCGATCCCGGTCGGGACGCCGCTCCTGCTCGAGATCAGGTTTCCCGAGCTCAAGAACCACTCCGTGCTCCAGGGCCGCGTGGCCTGGCGCCGGCAAGGGCGGCATTCCCGGAAGATCCGGGCCGGCGTCGGCATCGTGATCCTGCCGACGGAGGCGCAGAAGTGCGACTACGTGCTCGGAGTCGCCCACGGCCAGCAGCAGGAGCACTCCGGCCGGCGGCATCGACGTCTGCCGATCGCCCTGCCTGTCTCCTGGCGGGTGCCCCAGAGCAAGGGCGTCTTCGACAGCGTCATCAGTGACATCGCGCCTGGGGGCGCTTTCGTCAGGACCTCATTGCCCGTGGAGGCCGGGGCGGACGTCGTGCTCGACATCCGCGCACCGGGGGCGGAGCGCCCGCTCTCGATCGCAGGACGCGTGGTGTGGTCTGCGCTCGACCGGGCGCACGCCGGATTCGGCATCGAGTTTCGGTGGCGCGACTCCGGGGGAGCACGCCGGCTCAAGGAGCTGGTGCGCCGTCTCGAGCGCGGCGGCGCCGAGATGTAGCGAAGGGGACCTACAGCTCGAGGGCGTAGAGCGAGCCGCCATTCGAGAGCGCATACACGTCGTGGCCGTCGACCTCCGGCGGGGCCGAGAAGCCGCGGCCGGGGGCGAAAAACGCGCGCAGGTGTCCGGTATCCCGGGCGATCACGTAGAGGCCGCCGTCGGACGAGCCCACCACGAGGGAGCTCTCGGGGCCGAGCGCGGGGGTTCCGAACGATCCCGCGGTCTCCACCGCCTGGCGCCAAGCCAGGCGCCCCTTGAGGTCGATCGCGTGAAGCCCCTGGCCGCCGGTCGAGAAGTAGAGCCGATCGTCGGCTGGCACCAGCTCGCCGGCTCCTTCCGCCTGAAAACGCCAGACGACCGCGCCGTCCTTGGGACCGAGCGCGTACACGCCGCCCGAGTACGACGCGGCAAACAGCAACCCGTCGTGGAACACCGGCGTGCTGTCGACGTCCACGAACTGATCCGATACCGCGGCCAGCGAGCGCGCCCACTGCACCTCGCCGGAATCGGCCGCCACACACGCGACGTACCCGTCCGAGAACCCGGTGCAAACGTTCCGGTCGACCAGCGCGGGCCCGGCGAAGCCACGAATGGTGAAGTGCTCGGGCGACTCGCGCTCGTACTGCCACTTCCAGCGGCCTTCGGTGGCCGTCACCGCGTACATGCGGTTCTCGCTGGTCGTGAAGTAGAGGACGCCGTCACGGTGGATCGGCGCGTGCTCCATCGTGCCCTTGGTGCCGAAGCGCCAGCGAACCCTGCCCGTGGCCGCATCGAGCGCGTACAGGCCGCCATCGTTCGAGCCGACGAACAGGGTGCCGGTAGCCGCAGCGGGCGCCCGAGCCGGCGCACCGAGGAACCGGCCGAGCCACGTCATGCGCTTCGTGTCGCCGGGCGCCGGGGTTTGCGACGGCAGAGCCGGCACGAACAGCGCTGGCCCATCGGCGCCCGCGGGGAGCGCATGCCAGCGAACCTGGCCGGAGCGACGATCGAGCGCGAACACGCCGCGCGCGCGCACGCCCACGACGACGAGGTCCCCGGCCACGACGGGGGTTGCGGCCTCTTCCGGCTTCCAGCGCGACTCCAGGGAGTCACGCAGCTCGGCGCGCCAGCGCACCGAGAGCGGACGTGGGGCGTCGAGCGTCCCCGTGCTGGCCTGTCGGAAGCACCCGGAGAGCGCGCCCACGACGAGCACGCAGCCGAGGAGACGGATCACGACGGCTCGAGCGAGGCGAGGCGGCCGTTGACCTCCTCACGCAGCCCGGTCGAGGGGCTCTTGTCCAGCACGCCCTTGAGGAGCTTCTCGGCCCCTGCGCGATCGCCCTTCTTGGCGAGCAGGCGTGCTTGCTGGACCTGGGCCCGCGGCGCGTAGAACGGTGCCTCGGTCTCCAGCACCTTGAGCTCGGCGAGCGCACCGTCGAGGTTGCCCTTCGACTCGAGCACGACGGCGCGGCCCTGGCGCGCCAGGAAACGCAGGCTCGAATCCTTCGCCGTCGCGAGGTAGTCGTCGTAGACCTTGAGGGCATCGTCGTACTTGCCGAGGTCGATGAGCAGCGCGGCGCGCGCGAGACCGGCCTGCTGCGCGGTCGGCTGGGGCGCGGAGGTGGTCACCGGATCGACCTCCTTGAGCGCGGCCTCGAGCTTCTCCGACTGGGTCTTGAAGCGCGGGATGTCCTCCTCGCCACCCGGGTCCTGTCCCGCCTGGGCCTGCAGCTCCTTGGCCTTGTCGAGGAACGGCTCGGCCTCCTCGTTCTTGAGCTGCGCGCCGTAGATCTTGGCGGCCCTGGCCAGGTCACGCGAGGCACGCTCCTTCTTGCCCTCGGACATGCGCGTGGTGGTGTACGAGACCAGCGCGAAGATGGCCGCCGCAGCCACGCCGATGCCGATGGGGAGCAGCCGGCCGCGTGCCTGCCCACCGACGCGGCCCCAGAACGACGTGAACTCGTCCTGCGCCAGCGCGGCGTCGACCGGGACCTCCGGCTCGGCGACCTTCGGCTCCTTCTTCTTGGGGGGCTTTGCGACCAACTTTCCCATGGTGCGCGGAATCTAGTCGAGCTCTGCGGAGCAGTCAAAGGGCACCTTGGTCGTCGTTCCCAGCGCCCGCCAATCGTGCGAGGCTGCGCGCGTGCGCCCCACCGGCCTCGCCATCGCGATCGCCTCTCTGCTGGTCACCGGGCCAGCCCGCGCGGAGGAGGGCGAGTGGCGCGCCGGCGGCCAGGTCGGCTATGCGACGTCCACGCTGGGGCCGCGACAAGGCGGTGGGCCGGCGGCCTTCGCGACCGGGAGCTATGGCGTCACCGAAGCCCTCTCGCTCAAGCTCCGCGGAGGGTACAGCCGGCACGGCCTCGACGCCGACGCCAAGCGCAAGCTGACCGAGGGCACGAGCCAGGTGTGGCTGGGCTCTCTCGGCGTGGAATACACGCTCGACGTGCTGGTCGTCGTTCCCACGTTCGAGCTCGGCGTCGGCTACACGCACATCGCCGAGGATGGCCGGCAACCAGCCTCCGAGCTTTTGCTCCTCGCCGGCGTCGGCCTCGACTACCTGTGGTCCCGCCAGTGGACCGTGGGGCTGGGCGCGCAGTATCACGTGCTGCTCACCGACCCGGGCCGCACGCCGGTCTACGTGGCGTTCGGCCCACGTCTCGCCTATCTTTTTTGATTCAGGAAAGCAGGTGATGCTTGGTGAGGAAGCGCTCGATCAGGCGGTGAACCCGCTCCGGGTACTCGAGCTGGGCCACGTGCGTGCTCTTCGGGAGCACGACCAGCTCGGCGCCAGGGATGCGGGCCTGCATGCACGCAGACAGCCGCGCCGGCGTCAGGCGATCCCGATCGGAGGCGATGAGGAGCGTGGGCACGCTCACCTGGGGCAAGACGTCCTCCGCGGTGTGCGTGACGTAGCTCGAGACCACCTCGGAGATGACGCGCGGCTCGAGCGACGCGACGTGGTGGAACAGGCTCGGCAGGAAGTCGGCCGGAACGAGCTGCGGATCGGCCGCCCCGGACAGGGCTGCGAGCCGAGGCAGGGCGGGGCTCGAAAGGAGGGTGCGGAGCGCCGCACGGAACGGACCGCCCTGCCCCACCGCACGCGCCAGGGCCACGAGGAGCGCCCGAGCGCTGGCCGAGGCCACCAGGGGATGACCGTACGTGCCGCACAGCAGCACGAGCGCCTGGGCGTCCTCCGGGTGCGCCCGATACTGCTCGAGCACCACCTGGACGCCCATCGACAGGCCGAGCAGCACAGCCGGCCCGCGCCTCGCCGAGCGGAGGACCGCGTGGCCGTCACGGGCGAACGATGTCATCGACAGCGGCTCCCCGGAGGTCGGGGGCGGGGTCGTGCCGTGGCCGCGGTAGTCCCAGGTGACCACCCTGGCGCGCTCGGAGAAGTGGGCGATGAAGGGCCACCAGTGCTGCCGTGAGGAAAGCAGCCCGTGGTGCACGAGCAACGTGGGCGAGCGGTCACCGTCCACGCGATACGTGAGTCGATGGCCATCGTCGGCGAGGGCGTCTCCGATGCGGGTCGTCGGCGGCATGAGCTCCTGGAGCATGCAATCGTGACCGGCCCAGGTCGACCGATCAGCCAGGACATTGTACGCTTTCTGGATGCGGGACCACGTCGACGCCGTCGTCGTCGGGGCGGGGGTGGCGGGTCTGACGTGCGCGCTCCAGCTCGCGCGCCGGGGCCGGCGCATCGTGCTCCTCGAGGCCGCCGCCGAGCCCGCTCGGGCCGGCGCCGCCTGGGTCAACGGGGTCGAGCGGACGCTGTTCGCAGACCTCGCGCTCGGCAGACCTCCCGAAGGGGTGGTGGTGGACGAGGCGCCCGCGTTCACGATGCAGAGCCCAGGTGGGCACCGGGTGCGGTGCGCGCCGGTGCCGACGGTCGGCGTGGACATGCGGGCCCTGCAGGCCTGGATCCTGGCTCGGGCCCGGGCGGCGGGCGCGGACGTGCGTTACGGTGTGCGCGCCCTCGGACCCGAGCTGGTCGGCACGCGCGTCACGGGCGTCCACGTGGACGACGCGGCGGGGGCACGGACCGTCGCGGCGCCGCTGGTGGTGGATGCCGCTGGCCTCGCGGCGCCGGTGCGGGATGCCCTGCCGACGCAGCTGTTCAGGGAGCCCTTCTGGGACGAGACGGCCCAGGGACCGTGGGTCGGCGACGCGGATCTCTGCCTCGCCCACCAGGAGGTGCGGCGCATCGCCGACACCCCTCGGGCCCGACGGTGGCTCGTGGAATCGGGCCTGCTCGAGGGCGAAACCCTGTCCTATGCGGGCATTGCCGGCGGCTACTCGATCTGCAACGTGCACGTGGATCTCGCGCACGGCACGGCCGGGTTCCTGTCCGGCAGCAAGCTCGATGCCCCGAAGAGCGCGCGGCGGCTCATCCTCGACCTCATCGAGAGGCTCGGCTTCCTCGGCGAGCGCGTGTTCGGTGGCGGCCGCAAGCTCCCCTTGCGCCGGGCTTTCGACCTGCTGGTCGGCGATGGCTGGGCGCTGCTCGGCGACGCGGGCAGTCAGATGTTTCCCTCGCACGGCTCCGGCGTGGCGACGGGGATGATCGCGGCCAGCTTGCTGGCGGATGTCGCGGACCGCGCGCTCACCCAGGGCGACGTGTCCCGGGCGGCCCTGTGGCCCTATGCCGTGCGCTGGCACCGAGGCCGCGGCGCCGTCTGCGCGGCCAACGACGTCCTTCGGCGGCTGACCGAGACGCTCGGGCCCGAGGACGTCGATGCGCTGGTGCGGGACGGTCTGCTCGGCGAGGCCGAGCTCGCGCAGTCGCTCGCCTGCGCGCCGGCGGCGCTCGATCCGACGTCGCTCGCGCTGCGGGCACCCCAGCTCCTGCGGCGGCTGCCGTGGCTCGTGCGTCGCTTCCTGCCGGTCGTGACGCGCGCGGCGCTCGTGCAGCGCCACTACGAGCGCTTCCCGACGCGATGGGATGCCGCCGGTCTCGACGCCTGGTCCCGCCGGACGAGCGCGCTCTTCGCCCCTGAACGCATGCGCATGGCCGCATAAATGGCGACGGAGACCTCGGGCCTGCACGACATCCCTTCCGCCCTGGTCGCCGGGCGCTACCACCTCATTCGCATCATCGGCAAGGGTGGCATGGGGACGGTCTACGAGGCCGAGAACGTCGGCATCGGACGGCGCGTGGCGCTCAAGCTCCTCGATGCGGGCTACGCCAGGGACGAGATCCTCCGCAAGCGATTCGAGCGCGAAGCCCGCACCGCGACCGCCATCGAGCATCCGAACGTGGTCGAGATGCTGGACAGCGGCATCGCGGATCCGGATTCGCCCTTCATCGTGATGGAGCTCTTGCAGGGCGAGACCTTGCGCGAGCGCATCCTGCGCGAGGAGACGCTCACCACCGCCGAGACCGCGTACATCGCGCTGCAGGTGCTGCACGCGCTCGGCAACGCCCACGCCCGCGGCGTCGTGCACCGCGATCTCAAGCCTGACAACGTGTTTCTGGTCGCGCGGGCCGGCGACCGCAGCTTCGTCAAGCTGCTCGACTTCGGCATCTCGAAGATCCAGAGCGAGCACACGGGGAACCTCGACCTCACGGTCACGGGCTCGGTGATGGGCACGCCCCGCTACATGTCGCCCGAGCAGGCGCGCGGGCAGACCGACCTCGATCACCGCGTCGACGTGTTCGGCACGGGCGTGCTCTTGTTCGAGATGCTGGTCGGCAAGCCGCCCCACGAGGGCCAGAACTACAACGCCCTCGTGGCCTCCCTGATCGAGCAGCCAGCCCCGGCGCTCGGCGAGCTCCGGCTCGACGCGCCGGAGGAGCTGGCGGCGCTGGTCGACCGCGCGCTGCTGCGCGATCGCGAGCACCGGCCGGGCGTGGTCGAGATGCTGGCGGTGCTGAGGCGTCTTCTGCCGCCGGAGATCCTGACGGCGACGCTGCAGACCGATCCCCCGCCGCCGATGTCCGCGCTGTCGTCGTTGCAGACGAGCGGGGTGAGGACGCCCGTGCGCGCGGCCGGGATCGGATCGAGCCCGTCGAACCCGCGGGTGCCCGGGCCCGGGTCGCGGGCGTCGCATCCCGGCCAGCGGGCGGCCTCGTCCGTGCCGACACCGCTTCATCGGTCCGGCGTGCTGCCGGGCGCGGACGCGCCGACCGTGGCGATGCGCGGCAGCTCGGCGCCCTCGGCGGGCGCCGGCCACTACCCGAGCCCGTTCGCCGAGACGGATCCGCAAAGCGGCGGCGCCCGCAGCGCCCCGCGCCGGCGAGCCACCTGGATCGCCGCCAGCTTGGCGATCGTCGTGGCGACCGGCGTCGCCGTGCTGGGGCTACGCCCCTGGGCGTCGTCCCCCGCCAGGCCGGGCGCGCCCGTCGACGCGCCGGTGCCGTCGTTCGCGGCCGGTGGGCCGGTCCTGCGCTTCGCCACCGTGCGCTACCTGCCCGCGGGGACCCAGAAGCGCGATCAGTCGCCGATCGCACGCCACCTCGAGCGGGAGACCCACGAGCGCGTGGAAGAGGTGACCATCGACGACTTCGAGCAGGTGCAGCTGCAGCTGCGATCGCACCAGCTCGATCTGGCGATGCTCAATCCGCTCAGCTTCGTGCGGCTCCGCACGCGCGGTGCGGACTTCGTGCCGCTCGCGGCCGCGACGGCCGACGGCGCCCGCACCTATCAGGGGGCGTTCGTCACGCGCATGAACTCCGCGATCACCAAGCTCGAGCAGATCAAGGGCACCACCGTGTGCTGGGTCTCCCCGACGTCGACGTCGGGATACCTGTTTCCGAGAAACCTCCTGCGGCACCGCGGGATGGATCCCGAGCGCACCTTCCGCCAAGGGGTGATCTCGGGGGACCACGTGGCCGCGCTGCGCGCGCTGCGCGACGGCACCTGCGACGTGGCCGCGGTGATGACGAGCGCCGTGTTCAATGCCCGTGACGAGGGCCTCTCGCCCGGCACCTTCCGGATCCTCCAGACGACCGAGGACATCCCGCTCGATGTCATCGTGGCGCGCGGGGATCTCGAGCCGGCGCGCCGCGAGGCGGTCCGGAAGGCGCTCCTGGCGGTGGCGCCTGGCAGCGATCTCGGGCGCAAGCTCGCCGAGGGCACGTTCTCGCGCATCGACGGCTTCGCGCCGGTCGTGGACAGCGACTACGACAGGGTCAGGGAGGCCGCGCGGCTGGAGGCGGAGCACAAGTAGCGCGTGACCACCGCGGTCGGCGACTGGGGATAGAAGAGGTAGTTGACCACCGCCGGCTCGCAGCCGTGCTCCCTCGTGTAGACGCCGGCCGAGAAGCCCTCCGGCGGGTTCGTGATCTCGCCGAAGTCGAGGTGCAAGAGGCCGTGGTCGCCGAGCACTCCGACCACGCGCTGCATGCGGCCGAGCAGCTCGGCATCGAAGACGCCGCCACGCGGCTCCTCGGTGTACATCATGCGGTCGCCGCGCGGACGGAGCTGCACCAGCACCTGCTGGATCGCGGCCACCGGAGCCACCGCGGACAGCGCCACCCTCAGGTAGACCTCGGAGATTTTGTCGCCCTCGACGGGCGCGCGGCCGATCCGCATCTGCCACAGCGACGGCTCGCGCCCCATGCAGAGCACCCAGACGTAGTCGCACAGCTCGTCGGCGCTGCCGCGCTCGAAGTAGGCCGCGGTCGCCAGCTCCTCGGCGAGCTGCCGCGCGAGCCGGGGTCCGACGCCGCGCGGAAGCCCGCCCTCGAACGCGGCCTCGTCATCCAGCTCGCCCCAGGTGCGGGTCGGGTAAAGACGCGCGAGCGTGTCCGCGAGGGCGGAGAACATGTCGCCCTTTCGCGTGTCGCAGCCGCCCTTGGAGGCGCAGCTCGTGCAGCCGCTCATGCCCCTAGGGTAGCATCCGGCCGTGCGAAGGCGACGCTTCCTGGCGACGGGCCTCTTCGGTGGCGCCCTGCTCGGCCTCGGCGGTTTGCTCGAGTCGAGCCGGTATTCCTACCCGAATGCGGGCGGCCTGCGCGCGCTGTCGGGCAAGCAGCTGGCGACGCTGTCGGCCGCGGCGGCCTGCTTTTCGCCCATCGGGTCGGCTCCGACGCCGGAGGAGATCGCGCGCTGGCTCGATGGCTACCTGGCATCGGCACCGGAGCACGTGCGCGCGGACGTCCTGCGACTGATCTCGCTGCTCGAGCACGGTCCGCAGCTGTTCCTGTCGTCCCCCCGGAGGTTCTCGGCGCTGTCGCTCGAGGCCCGGGAGAGGCACCTTGTCGGCTGGGCGGACAGCCGGCTCGCGCTGCGCAGGGCGGGCTACGCCGCGGTTCGCGAGCTGGTGTCGCTGGCGCGCTACTCCGATCCACGCGCGTGGAGCGCCATCGGCTACGGCGGACCGGTCGTACCCCGCGGCTGGCGCGGCGGCGAGCGCGAGCCCGTCGAGCCCGGCGGATGAGCGGCCAGGTCTTGCTCGGGCGCGACGGAGCCGCGGAGGTCACCCGTCGCTGCGACGTGGTCGTGGTCGGCACGGGCGCGGGCGGGGCGATGGCGGCCCGGGAGCTGGCGCGGCGCGGCCTCGAGGTGATCGCGCTCGAGGGGGGCGCCTACCACCGCGCGCGTGACTTCTCGCAGCGCGAGGACGAGATGCTGGGGGCGCTCTACCAGGACGCGGGGGCGCGGGCCACCGACGACCTCGCGATCCGCGTGCTGCAGGGTCGTGGCGTCGGCGGGTCCACGGTGCACAACACCAACCTCTGCAAGCGCATCCCCGACGCGCTGCTCGGGCGCTGGGCCCTGCCCGGCTGGTCGCCCGTGGACCTCGCGCCGCACTACGCGGCCACCGAGCGCGAGCTCGGCGTGCGCCCGATGGGGCCGGCCGAGGAGAACGCGCACAACGGCCTCTTTCGACGCGGCTGCGAGGCGCTCGGCTGGCGCGGCGGCTACCTGTCGCACAACCGCGACGGGTGCCGGCAGAGCGGTTTCTGTGAGCTCGGCTGCAGCTTCGACGCCAAGCTCAACGCGCTCCGGGTGCTCGCGCCCCAGGCCGTGCGCGCCGGCGCGACGATATATGCGGACACGCGAGTGGATCGCGTGCGGGTCGAGGGCGGGCACGCGGTGGGCGTGTCGGCGACGCTCCTCGGCGAGGGCGGCCGGCCGCGGGGGCGAATGACGGTGCATTCACGCGCGGTCGTGCTCGCTGCGAGCGCGACCGCCAGCCAGGCGCTCTGCGAGCGCTCGGCCATCGCGGATCCGCGCGGCCGCGGGGCGCGCTCGCTGCGCCTGCACCCCGGCGTGGCGGTGGCGGGCGTGTTTCCGGCCGAAGTGCGCGCGTGGCAGGGCATCCCGCAGTCGTACGAGTGCACCGAGTGGCTCTCGTTCGACGCCGGCAGCGACCGGCGCGCCTGGCTGGTGCCGGCCTTCGCGCACCCCGTCGGCACGGCGGCCTTCCTGTCGGTGGCGCCGTCCCAGCACGCGAAGATCATGTCCCTCTACCCGCGCCTTTGCGTCGTGGCTGCGATGATCCACGACGAGTCCGGCGGGCGCGCGTACGCCGAGGACGAGCGCGTCCGCATCGACTACGAGCTCACGGCGGGCGATCGCGCTCAGCTCGCCCTCGGCATGGACAAGGCGGCTCGTGTCCTGTTTGCGGCAGGCGCGGAGCGCGTCCTCCTGCCGTTCGCCCGGGCGATCGAGGTGGGGCGGGCGGCGGACCTGCCGCCCGCGCTCGCCCGCGGGGTGCGCGCGCTCGACCCCTCGCTGGTGAGCGTGCACCCTCACGGCTCCCTGCCGATGGGGGCGGATGCCAGGAGCCCGCTGGATCCCGAGGGGCGGCACCGGAGCACCCGTGGGCTCTGGGTCGCCGACGGATCGATCTTCCCGACGTCCATCGGCGTCCCGCCCCAGCTCAGCATCTACACGTTCGCGCGGCGCATCGCCGGCTTCGCCGCCGACGAGCTCCGAGGCTAGGCTTTTTTCGAGAGCGCCGGGTAGACCACGCCGGCGATGGCGGCGCCGGCGATCGGCGCGACCCAGAACGCCCACAGCTGCTGGATCGCCCAGCCGCCGACGAACACGGCCGGGCCAGTCGAGCGCGCGGGGTTGACCGAGAGGTTCGTCACCGGGATACCGACCAGGTGGATGAGCGTGAGGCCGAGGCCGATGGCGATGGGCGCGAAGCCAGCCGGCGCGCGCTCGTCGGTGGCGCCGAGGATGATGAACAGGAAGAAGAAGGTCAGCACCACCTCGGCGACCAGCCCCGCGACCATCGAGTACGCCTGCTGCGGCGAGTGCTCGCCGTAGCCGTTCGCCGCAAATCCGCCGCCGACCAGGTCGAAGCCGCCCTTGCCGCTCGCGATCGCGCACAGCACGCCCGCGCCGGCGATGCCTCCGAGGACCTGGGCGATCACGTACGCGGGCAGGTCCTTGCCAGGGAAACGCCCGGCGACGGCCAGGCCCACCGACACGGCGGGATTGAGATGGCACCCCGAGATGTGGCCGATCGCGTAGGCCATCGTCATCACGGTCAGGCCGAAGGCCAGGGACACGCCGAGATAGCCGATGCCCACGCTCGGGACACCCGCAGCCAGGACCGCGCTGCCGCATCCCCCGAAGACCAGCCAGAACGTTCCGAAGAACTCCGCTGCTGCACGCTTTCCGATCGACATGGACCCCTCCCCTTGGTTGCGGCGCTGCCGCATCATTTGCGGCGCGCGGACCGTAGCACACGCGTGCGACAGGGCTTGTCATCCGCGGTAGCCTGAAGAACCGTGGACTTCCAGGGAACGGAGCGCTTCCGTGTGCTCGGACGCCTCGGCTCGGGGGCCAGCGGCGACGTCTACGCCGCGCTCGATCGCGACAGAAACGAGAAGGTCGCGCTCAAGGTGCTGCGGCAGCTGACGCACTCGGCGTTGCTCCAGCTCAAGAACGAGTTCCGCACGCTGGCCAACGTGCAGCATCCCAGCGTGGTGAGCCTCGGCGAGCTCCACGAGGACAAGGGTCGCTGGTTCTTCACGATGGAGCTGGTCGAGGGCGTGGAGCTCCTGCCCTGGATCCGCGGCGGTGAGGCCGAGATCGTCGATCGCCTCGCGACCGGCGGGCCTGCGTACGACGAGACCCGGCTGCGGGCGGCGCTGGGGCAGCTGGCGGGCGCCATCGCGGCGGTGCACGCGGCGGGCTGCGTGCACCGCGACATCAAGCCGACCAATGTTCTCGTCAATGCCGAGGGTCGCATCAAGCTCCTCGACTTCGGCTTCGCCACCGAGGCCCTGCGTGGCAAGGACTGGACCGACGGTCTGGCGGTGGGAAGCCCGGCGTACATGGCGCCCGAGCAGGCGGCCGGCGGCCTGGTCGGACCCGCGGCTGACTGGTACGCCTTCGGCGTCGTGCTGTTCGAGGCGCTGACGAGCCAGCTGCCGCTCGACGGCAAGCCGATGGACCTGC
This sequence comes from Myxococcales bacterium, assembly GCA_023248855.1. Lineage (GTDB taxonomy): Bacteria > Myxococcota_A > Polyangia > JAHFDS01 > JAHFDS01 > JAHFDS01. The sequence goes on along the minus strand of JAHFDS010000105.1, from coordinate 8,872 downwards.
TCGCGCTCAAGCAGCGGCGACGGGCGCCGCAGGTGCGGGCCGTCGAGACCAAGGCCCCCGCGGATCTCGATCGGCTGTGCGAGCGCCTGCTCGCGATCGACCCGGCGCTGCGGCCGAGCGGGACGGAGGTGCTCGCGGCGCTCCAGTCCCCCGGTGAGCACGCCGAATCGTCAGGGGTGTGGGGTGAGCGACCACCCTTCGTGGGACGCGCGCGCGAGCTCGAGGAGCTCTCTGCGGCGCTCTCGCAGGTGGAGCGCGGCGACCAGGTGAGCGTCCTCGTGCGCGGCGAGTCCGGCGTCGGCAAGAGCGCCCTGGTGCAGCACTTCCTCGCGAGCGCCGGCGACTCCTCGCCGCCACTGGTCCTGCAAGGGCGCTGCTACGAGCGCGAGTCGGTGCCCTACAAGGCGGTGGACGGCATCATCGACGGCCTCTCGCGCTTCCTGCGCGGACTGCCGCGCACCACCGCCGCGGCCCTGTTGCCCGCGGCGCGCGCGGCCCTCCTGGCGCAGGCGTTTCCGGTGCTGTCGGGCCTGCCCGTGCTGGCCGAGGGCGAGCCGCCGCCGGCGCCGGCCAGCTCACCCCAGGAACAGCGCCAGCGCCTGTTCGGAGCGCTGCGCGACCTGCTCGGCCGCCTGGCGGAGCGGCGGCCGCTCGTGCTCCTGGTCGACGATCTGCAGTGGGCGGACGCCGACAGCATGTCGCTCCTCGGGGAGGTGCTCTGCCCCCCGGGCGCGCCGGCGATCCTGTTCGTGTCCACCGTCTGGTCCTCCGGCGAGCTGCCCCTTCTGCCAGGCGACGTGCGCCACGTCGAGCTCGGCGAGCTCGACGACGACGACGCTCGCGCGCTGACCGAACGCTTGCTCGAGCGCGCCCCCCAGGCCGGCGTCGACCTGGCGGCCGTGGTGCGCGAGTCCGGCGGGCACCCCATGTTCATCGAGGAGATCGTGCGCCGCGCCAGCACCAGCGTGACGGGCTCGACGTCGCTCGAAGAAGCGCTGTGTGACCGCGTACGATTGCTCGGACCACCCGAGCGGGCGCTGATCGAGGTGCTCGCGCTGGCCGGCCAGCCCCTCGGCGAGCGCGCGGCCGCCGAGGCGGCCGGAATGACGCTCGGCGCGATCGGCCCCGTGGTCAAGGCGTTGCGCCACCAGCGTCTCGTTCGGACCCAGGCGGCGCGCGGTCAGATCGCGCTCGAGCCGATGCACGACCGCGTGCGGAAGGCGGTGCTCGGGCAGCTGGACCAGGGCCAAAGGCGCGCGCTGCACGCGCGGCTGCAGGCGGCGCTCGAGGCCGAAGGCGGTGAAGCCGAGGCGCTCGCGATCCACGCGCTCGGCGCCGGCGATCTGGTGAGCGCCGCCGCGAACGCGCGCGCGGCGGCCGGGCAGGCGGTCGGCGCCCTCGCGTTCGAGCGGGCGGCCCGCCTGTTCCAGCTGTCGCTCGAGGCCCTGCCCGCCGGCGACGCCGACCGCTCCGCCTTGCTGGAGCAGCGCGCCGATGCTCTGTCGAACTCCGGGCGCGGCAAGGAGGCGGCGGACGCCTACCGCGCGGCTGCCGAGCTGGTCAGCTCGCAAAGGCGCGTCGAGCTCGAGCGCCGTGCCGCCGAGGAGCTCCTGCGCAGCGGCCACATGGACGAGGGCCTCGTGGCGATCGATCGCCTGCTGGCCTCGGTCGGCGTCCGTCTCGCGCCCTCGCCCAGGCGCGCCCTGGTCTCCCTGCTCTACACGCGTGCGCGGCTGCGGCTGCGCGGCCTCGACTTCCGCTCGCGCCCCGCGGGCGAGGTGGCGGCGGCCGAGCTGCAGCGCATCGACGTCACCTGGTCCGCAGCCAGCGGGCTCGCCATGGCCGATGTCATCCGCGCGACGGACCTGCAGAGCCGGCAGCTCCTGCTCGCGCTCCAGGCGGGCGAGCCTGCGCGAGTCGGCCGCGCGCTGGCTGCCGAGGTGGCCTTCATCGGTGCGCCCGGTTCCAGGGCTGCGCCGCGGGTCGCCGACGCCCTGTCACGGGCGCGCGCGGTCGCGCATGGTCTGGCCGATCGTCGGCTGCAGGCGCAAGTGGTGCTCTACGAGGGCGTGGCGGCCTTCTTGCGCGGCGACTGGGTGGAGTGTCGCGAGCGCATACGCGACGGCGAGGCCCGCCTGCGCGACGAGTGTCCGGGGCTCGCGTGGGAGCTCGCCTCGTCGCGGCTGTTCGGCGCCTGGTCGCTGGCCTTCCTGGGCGAGATCGACGAGCTCGCGCGACGCGTGCCGACCCTCCTGCGCGAGGCGCTCGAGCGGGGCGATCTCTACGCGGCGACCGCGATGCGGACGGGCCTTGCCAACCTCGCCTGGCTCGTGCGCGACGACGTGACCACGGCGCGCGCGCGCGTGGAGGAGGCGCGCACCCAGTGGTCGCAGCGGCGCTACCAGTTCCAGCACTACTGGCACCTGCTCGCCGAGGGCAACTGCGACCTGTACGAGGGCCTGGGCACGCCGGCGCAGCTCCGCACGCTTTCGGACTGGCCCGAGCTGATGGCGTCGGGCTACATGCGGGTCCAGAACATGCGCGTCGAGGCGTGGCACCTGCGCGGTCGGGCGGCGGTTGCCGCCGCGCTGGAGTCGCCGCCGCGCGGCCGCGATGCGCTGCTCGGACAGGCCGAAGCCGCGGTGCGGCGCATGGGGCGAGAGCGCGTCCCGTGGGCCGAGGTGACGGCGCGCAGCATCGCCGGCGCGATCGCCGCGGCGCGCGGCGACCGGGACCGCGCGATGGCGGAGCTCTCGCTGGCGGAGAGCGCTGCGGTCGAGGCACACATGCGCCTTTACGAATGGGCGGCACGGCGCGCCCGCGCCCTGCTCGCCGGAGACGTGCCGGCCGTCCACGCCCAGGATCAGGCGCTGCGAGCGGCAGGCGCGCATGCCCCGGCCCGGCTCGCGCAGATGCTGCTGCCCGGCCTGGGCGAGCGCGGCCCTACTTGAGGGTAACGCCGTAGGCCTCGAGGATGCGGCCGGATACGCCGAGGAGCTGCGCCTGCGCTTCCAGGAAGTCGACCATCGCACGCACGCGCCGACCCTGGGCGGTCGTGAGGTCTTGCTGGCGCTTGAGCACCTCGTAGTTGTTGGTGCGGCCGACCTCGAACTTGGCCTTCTCGGCGTCGACGTTCTTCTGGGCGAACTCCACGGCGACCGCCGCCAGCTCGAGACGCCGGTTCGCGGTGCCGAGCTCGTCGGCGTAGCGCATCGCGAAGAGCTTGGTGTCGATCTCGAGCGCCGCGACGTCGATCTCGGCCTTCCGGCGCGTGGCCTCGGACTGCCGCTTCTGGCCGGCTACGTCGCGGTTGCCGAGCACCCACGAGAAGCGCAGGCCCGCCGAGTACTGCGGGCTGTTCACGGTGACCACGTCCTCCATCGAGTCGCGGAACGTAGGCTTTACGCCGGTCGTGCCGACGGAGCCGACGAAGCTGAGATCGGGCAACAGCAGGTTGTCGACCGCGTCGCGATCGAGCTCGGACGCACGGACGCCGGCGCGCAGCGCGGCGAGCGCCGGGTTCTCCACGACTGCCTTCTCGGCCTCGGTGCCCGAGTCGATCGGGGTCGGCTGGATCACGGGGGGCGGAGGCGTGGCGAGCCTCGCGGCCTGGGGGTCCACGGGCTCGCCGAGCAGGCGGCGTAGATCGCGGGAGCGCTGCCGCTGCGCCAGCTCGGCGGTCACGAGGTCACCCTCGTTCTGCGCGATGGTGGCCTTGACCGCGTAGGCCTCGATCTCGGAGAGCCGCCCGACGCGGATCTGCGCCTGCGTCAGCTCGAGCAGCTCCTTGGCGAGCTGCACCGCCTTGCGCTTGATGGCGACGTCCTCGACCGCATAGGCGAGCTCCCAGTAGGCGAGCGCGAGATCGCGCACCACGCCCACGACGCGGGCGCGGCGGTTCGCGATCGCGGCGGTCACGCGCTGCTCGGCCGCCTGCCGGGGCCGGGCCACCACGTCGAGGCCCAGGCCCTTGAGCAGCGGATGCGTGAGCTGCAGGACGAGGCCGTTCTGGTAGGTGAGGCCGTTGAACGAGGTGCGCTGGCCCTGGAAGCTCAGCGCGAGCGAGCCACCGTTGGCGGACTCGAGGCCGCGCGAGATGCTGGCGTCATAGGAGAGCCGGTCGATCGGCGTGGACTGGGAGAAGCCCCCGCCGAGCGAGAAGGTCCGAGCGTAGCTCGTGTCGGCCGTGAGCGTGTAGTCGAACGGCGCCTGGGTGCGCAGCACGCTCGCGTTGGCGGTGTCCACGTTGGCCACCTCGCGCAGCGCGTCGGGGTTCTTGGCGAGCGCCCGCTGGATGGCCGCCCCGAGCTCGAGCGTCTCCTCGCCCGCCGACAGGAAAAGCACGGGGACGACGGCGACCAGACATGCGGATATCGGCATGGGTCGGCAGTATGTCACGCACGAAAACGCCGCCAAGCGAATCCCGCCCCAGCGACGGCGCGTCCCAGAACCGGACAGTGCCTCAGGCGAGCAGGAAATCCCGGACGGCGGACTGGACCTCGCGCGAGAACAGGATCGTGAGATGCCCGGGCGCCTCGACGACGAGGTCCGTGCCACCGCGGGCCGCGACGGAGGACGTCTCGGCCGGGTGCACCACGTTGTCGTGAGTCGAGTAGATGCTGAGCGTGGGCACAGGCAGCCGGCGGAGCGCGCGCAGTCGGAGCTCGTCGTCCGCGCGCAGATGCGGGGCGGACTGGCCCGGGATGGGCCCGCGCCACGCGACGCCCCCGTGCGGCGAGGCGATGGTCACGACACGGCGCACGCGCGGGCCCCCACCGGCGGTGACGTAGGCCATCGCCACCAGGCCCCCGAGCGAGTGGCAGACCAAGTCGAGCTCGGTGCAGCCGGTCTCCGCGCGCACGGCCTCGACGAAGCGGCCGAGCCGGGACGCCGAGTCGTCGACGTCGCGCCACCAGGCGTAGTTGAAGCCATACAGGGGCCCGGCGCCACCGCGGGCCAGGGCGCGCGCGATCGCCAGGAAATCGACGCGATTTTGCATGTAGCCATGCACGAGCACGATGGGGCGTTTGCCGGCCGAGCCGCCCATGCGCCGGCCCCACAGGTAGTGGATGGGCAGGAGCGGCTGCACGAGCAGCGCCCAGCCGATCTCTCGCGCGATCTCCCGGAGCGTCGCCCACCGCGGGCGCGCCGGCGCGTGGGCCTGCAGGTGCGCGTACGAGACGGTCACGTACACGAGCACGCCGGCGAGGAAGGCCAGAGGCACGAGGCAAAGGACCACGAGCGCACGCACGCGCAGAGCCTACCCGAGCTTGTTGCCTGTCGGTCGTCCTGCGTGGGCGACGCGCCTAGTGCTGCCCGCCAATAGTTGGACGGCATTTGAGCTCGGAGCAGCCTTCGCCTGCCAGCTGGCCGCAGCACTCGCGCACGCGGAGCGTGCGCAAGACAAACACCTGGGGCCGCTCGTCGAACCCGCTGACTTCACTGGAATCACGGACAGCACTAGGTGTCTCGTTTGCTCGCGCTCTGCGCTCGCGAGGGCCGCACGCAGGGCAGTCGACGATTCCTCTCACAACTCTACTCCGGTCAAACTTCTGACGAGCGGCCCTAGTGGCGCGAGGGCCGAGACGCATTGGCTCGAGTCCGCGCCAGCGCCGCCGTGGCGCCCACGAGACGTGGGTCGTCCGCCGAGAGCTGCCGGCGCATGATGGCCACGCCCCGGCCGACATTGCTCCTCGCCGAGTCGCGCTCGCCCAGCGCCAGCTGCTCCTCTCCCAGGTGCACGAGGAGCGTCGCCACGGCGAGATCGTCGGGTGCTGCGCGTGCAGCGAAGATGGTCAGGGCGCGCCCGGTCGCGTCGACGGCCTCCCGGTGCTTGCCCAGGCCCGCGAGAACCTCCCCGATGCTGACCCACGTGCGACCGGCCTCCGGGCTGGTCGGTCCGAGCGCGGCGTCGCGAAGGTGCAGCGCCCGCTCGTGAGCGCCCAGGCCCTCCCGTGGACGAGCCAGGGCGACCAGCGCCCCGCCGAGGGAATCGAGCGTGTCGGCGATGCCCGGGTGCTCGGCGCCAAACGCCTTCTCCTGCACCGCGAGCGCTCGCTCGAAGAGGGCCAGCGCCTTGTCGATCTCGCCGGCGGCGAAGCGTTCTCGCCCGAGGCTCGACAGCACCATCGCGAAGTCTCCGGGGGACTCGGCCGCGACGCGCTCCCTGAGCAGGAGGGCGATCTCGAGCTCGCGCACCGCCTCGGCGTGTCGGCCCTCGGCGCCGTACACCAGGGCCTCGCTCGATCGCAGGGACGCCTCGAGGCGCGCGTCTCCGCCCATGCGCTCGAGGGTGATCCACGCCTCCTTCGCGTGCTTGTGGCCTTCGGCGAAGCGGCCCTGTCGGTAGCCGACCGCGTGCACGAGCTGCACCAGGGCGCTGGCGGTGACCTCGTCGTCGCCACCTGCCCGGGCGGCCGCCACCGTCTCGCCGAGGGTCTTCTCGGCAGCCGCGAGCTCGCCCGCGTCGAGCTCGGCGCTCGCCACCTGGTCCAGCGCTTCGGCCTCGACCGGCCGGTAACGGAGCACGCGCGCTTGCTCCACCAGCGCCAGCCCCTCGGCCAGCCCCTGCTTCCACTTTCCGGCGAGCAGGTGCGCCCGGTTCCTGGCCAGCCGGTCGCCAAGCGCCTCGATGCGGGCTCGGAGGGCGGGATCCTTCGGGGGCGCCAGCCGCGCACCGAGGGACCTGCCATCCGTGCAGAGCGCCGAGGGCGAGAGCGAAAGGGCGAGCTCAGGCGCCGTCCGGGCCAGAGCGTCGTCGGCAGCCGTCAGCAGGCTCACCGCGGTCTCGAGCTCTCGTCGCCGCCGACCGAGGCACTGCATGGACAGGTCGAGCAGCTCCTCGGACTGCTCCCCACGCACCCGCGTGGCCTCGCAGGTGTCGAGGTGCTGCTTGACCCAGCGCGTGGCGTAGGCGTCCAGGATCCGCGCCGTTGCCTGCGCCGAGCCGCGGGCCCAAGGGCGGTCCTTCTCCAGTCCGCGCACGAGGGCATCGCGACGAGCGTCATCCCAGATCGCCGCGAGCTTGCCCTTTGCGCCCTGGCACGGGGCCGGGGCGGTCGCGCGCCGGACCCCCGCCAGTGCGAGGCCGGCCAGCGACAGCGCGACGGCCCCCGTCAGCGCGTGCCGACGGAGGCTGCGCGAATCGCGATCCAGCTCGACCAGCAAGGCCTGCATCGACGCGAAGCGCTGCTCGCGCGCCGGGCGCAGGCCACGCTCGAGGACCCGACGGATCCAGGCGGGCAGCTTGCGCGACGGGGCCTCGAGGCGACCGCCCCGAACCGACTCGGAGATCTCCCCGAGGGTTTGCCCGGCAAACGGTCGCTGCCCCGACAGGGCCTCCCAGAGCACCACGCAGAACGCGAACTGATCCGAGCGCGGGTCGACCTCGGCGCCCGCAAACTGCTCCGGCGCCATGTACGCGGGCGTGCCGAGCAGGGCGCCGGTGCGCGTCAGGTTGTCGAGCGAGCCGCTCAGCGAGGGCGCCCCCGTGACGAGCGAGCGTTCGTCATCGACCACGCGCGCCAGGCCGAAGTCGCCCACCTTGGTGCGACCGTCGGCGGACACGAGGATGTTGTCAGGCTTGAAGTCGCGATGGACGAGGCCCGCGGCGTGCGCGGCGGCGAGCCCGCGGCCGGCCTGCCGCATGACCTCGAGCACCTCGCCCGTCGTGCGGGGCCGCTCGCGCAGCCAGCGTCCGAGGGTGGCACCCTCGACCAGCTCCATCGCGACGAACAGCTGTGCGCCGTGACGACCCACATCGTAGACCGACACCACGTGAGGGTCGCTGATCCGTGCGATGGCCTTGGCCTCGCGGCGCAGGCGCGCCTCCAGCTGATCTGCGGCGCTGCCGGCGTCGCGCGGCCGCAGCACCTTGACGGCCACGGGCCGGTCGAGGTCGGGGTCGTGCGCCGCGTAGACGATGCCCATCGCGCCGCTGCCGAGCTGCGCTTCGATGCGGTAGCGATCGACGCGCTCGCCGGGCTGCAGGGGCTGCGCGAAGTCTGCGGCCAGGATCTGCTTGCCGCTGCGCACCGCAGAGACACGCACGCCGGCCAGCGTCTCGTCGTCGACGTGCGCGACCGCGGTCCGCGCGTGCTGGATGCCGGCGCGGGCGGCGCGTTCGGCGCGCTCGCGAGAGGAGATGGTGTTCGCGGCCGCCCTGGCGAGCGCCACCACGACCGCGCGACAGGCCGCGCAGGCGTCGAGATGGGATTCGAGGGCGTCGGAGGCTGGGCCGCGCACGCCGAGGGCGTGATCGAGCAGGGCATTCTCGTCGGGGCAGGAGCCGACCGACACGCGCCGAGGATAGCGCTTCGGGTCGGAGACGTCGAAAGGCGGGGCGGAGTGGTCCTGGCGAGAGCGCTGTCGGGCCTACTCGCAGACGTCGTCGAGGCCGCAGGTCCGGCCGTTGCAGCAGTCGGAGCTGAAGTCGCAGTGCTGACCAATCCTTGCGCACGATCCGCCGGTGCCTCCGCCGGTGCCTCCGCCGGTGCCTCCGCCCGTGCCTCCGCCCGTGCCTCCGCCCGTGCCTCCGCCCGTGCCTCCGCCCACGCCTCCGCCCGTGCCTCCGCCCGTGCCTCCGCCCGTGCCTCCGCCCACGCCTCCGCCCGTGCCTCCGCCCGTGCCTCCACCCGTGCCGGTGTCGCTGTGGCAGAGGTTCCACTGCGTCGGCACGCACCAGGTGGCGCTGTTGGCGCTGGCGTTCGTGGCCCGGATGTCGTGGCACTTCCAGGAGCCGTCGTTCGTGCAGTTGGCGCCGGGGCGCACACCGATCGACGAGCACTTGAGCGCGCAATAGCAGCCGCCGTCCGGGAACATGATGAAGGCCCCATCCATGCAGTTATGCGGCGCATTGCCGGGATTGCAGGCC
>JAHFDS010000104.1 GCA_023248855.1 Myxococcales bacterium | reverse complement strand
TCTTCGCACAAAGCGGCGACCCAGGGCTGCTCGCGCACAGGGTGGCCCGCGTGCTCTGGGGGACCGCCGACCCGCCGCTGTCGCGCGGGCGGATCGCGCTCGAGCTCGCTGACGATGGGTCCCACCCCGCCGATCTGGCGGTCCCGCGCGGCGAGCCGATCACACTCGTCGTCACACGCACCGGCACGACCGCCTGCACGGCTGAGCTGTCGGTCAGCGGCGCAGGCGCGCGCACGTCACGCACCCTCGCCACCGGAGTGCCTGTGACGCTCTCGTTGACCTTCCGTGAGGCGGGGCTGGTCCGGCTCGCGTGCGGGATGCAGATGCTCGAAGGAGCGATCGAAGTGCGCGAGCCGTAGGGATCCCCGTCCTCGCCGGACCGCGCAACGATTTCCCAGCGGCCCCAGTAGCACCGCAAGGCCTTCGCGTCCGATTACATGGGGAAGGCACGATACCGTCCGAGCTGCCCTCTCCGCCCGAAACAGCAGCCCTCTGGGACCCCGCCGCCAGGGCACATCGATTGCACAGTTGCAGCTTGATGGCGGCTCACATCGAAACGGTGCTGCTGGTCGATGACGACGAGGAGATCCGAGCCCTCCTGGAGCTCTGCCTTGGCCGCGTCTGGCCGCTGCTGATCGCTGGCAACGGCCACGACGCGCTGCTGATCGCCGAGCGCGAGCGCCCGAGCATCGCCCTCATCGATCTGTGCATGCCCGGCATGGACGGGCTCGCGCTGCTGCACGCGTTGCGCAAGCGCGAGGCCACGGCCTCCCTGCCCGTAATCTTGCTCACGGCGGCGATCCAGTCGGACGAGGTCGAGCACTACCGTGCCCTCGGGGCACTCGGCGTCATCCCCAAGCCCTTCCGGCCGTTCGAGCTGCCCACCCTCATGCGCCGCATGATGCAGGAGATGCTGGCATGACCATCGAGCAGAGCGCGACGAACCCCGAGGGAGCGCCCACGGTCCTCCTGGTGGACGACGACGCCTCCTTCCGCGAGGTCGTCAGGACCGCCCTCGAGGGCCGTGGCTACCGCGTGGTGCAGGCGAACAACGCCCGTCGTGCCACAGCGATGCTCGAGCGGGTTCCACCCGATCTCGTCGTCGTCGACGGCCTCTTGCCCGACGAGACCGGCGTGCACTGGATCGAATCCCTGCGCAGCCAGGGCCGTGCCCTCGACGTGGTGTTCGTGTCCGCGTTCTGGCGCGACCTGGGCTCATTTCGCCACCTGACGAGCGACCTCGGCGTGCGCCTCGTGGCCCAGAAGCCGATCTCGATCGATCGCTTCGTGGAGCAGATCGGCCGCCTCCTCCCCAGCCCCCAAGGGCCTCCGCCGGCAAGGCACACGGTCGAGGTGGAGGGCGCGCTGCTTTCGTTGTCACGTCGCTTCGCCCGTTCGCTGCCCGTCCGCGTTCACGAGATCGCGCGGCTGTGCGAGCGGCTCGCCGACCTGACGATACCGCTGGACCTGCTTGCACGCGCGACCACGCTCACGCATCGCCTCGCCGGCACGGGCGGCACGTACGGATTCGAGGCAGTGAGCCAGTCCGCGCTCGCGCTCGAAGCCGCGCTGCGCGCGCTCGCCATCGCCGGGCCGTACCGGGACGTGCAGAGCGCGCTGGCCGATCTGACGGCGGCCGCGCGGATCGCGACGCCCGAGCGGCGCGAGCTGCCGCGCAGTCCCCTGTTCCCCCGGGCGCTGCTGGTGGGCGCAACCACCCTGTCCGAGGCCGCGCTGGCCGCGTGCCAGGATCGCCTGATCGCCCTCGATTCGACCGGCTACGCGGCGGCGTTGCCGCGCCTTCTGCAGCGCCCACCGGCCGTGGCTGCCCTGTGCGTCGGGCCCCAGACCCACGCCAGGGCGCTGGCCCTGGGCGTCGTGCTGCGACAACGTGGCCGAGGGCGCCGGACGCAGATCGCGTACCTCGTCCCGCCCGGGGACGAGGCCCTGCAACGTGAAGCCGCCCGACAGCCGGGGGTCACTGTGGTGCCGGACACGATCGAACCAGCCCAGCTCGCCAGGCTCCTCGAGGCGCTCGCCCTGCGCGCCAGCGCGCCGGCCGGGCGAGTCCTGCTCGTCGCACGGGATGTCGCCTGCGCCAGCCGCCAGCGAGCCCTGCTCGAAGAGACCGGCCTCGAGGTCGTGGTCGCGAAGGATGCGGCCCGCACCCTCGAGCACCTCGCCCTGGAGGCCCCCGACCTTCTGCTCCTCGATCTCGATCTGCCAGCGGGCGAGCTGGCGGTCCTGGTGCAGCGCGTCCGTTCCCGGCCGACGTGGCAGGGCATGCCGATCGTGGTGCTCGGGCAACACGCCGATCCTGCGTTCGAGGCTCGCGTCTACGCCGCCGGGGCAGACGACGTGGTCCCAGGCCAGCTGACGCCCGCGCGAGTGCTCACGCGGATCGCGCGGCGCATCGACCACCTGCGTCTCACGCAGGCGCACGGCGGCCTCGACGCCCTGACCCACCTGCCCGCGCGGGGACGCTTCCTCGACGGCCTCTCGACGCTGCTCGCGGAGGGCCAGCGCCGCCTGCGACCCACCGTCGTCACGCTGCTCGACATCGACGGGCTCGGCGCGTGGAACACACGGCACGGTCGGAGCGCCGGCGACCAGCTCCTCTTGACGCTGGCACGCCTCCTCGAGTCGCGCCTGCGCGCCGAGGATCTGCGCGCTCGCCTTGGCCAGGGGACCTTCGCGCTCGCGTTCTCGGAGTGCGAGGTCGGTGCGATCCAGGCCGTGGTGCAGGGCGTGCTCGCGGGCTTCTCGTCGAGCGGAGCCGCGCCGACCTTCAGCGCTGGCCTCGCCGTCGTGCCCGACGACGCCGAGGATCTGCAGGCCGTGATCTGCCGTGCCTTCGAGCGAATGGTGGAGGCCAAGGTCAGTGGCCGAGATCGAGTCGTGGGCGGAGGAGAGTCATGACCAAGGGCCCCGACCTCTCGGCGAAGCTCGCGCTGGCCGTCACGGCGTTCGTACGACCGCCTCCGGAGCCCTCCCGTGCGTGAGGATCGGATGCAAGGGTCGCCGCCTCTGGCCCTGCCCCGCCGCCCCCGCATCCTGGTGGTCGACGACGACCCCGATTTCCGCACCTGGCTCGAGGCCGAGGCACGCGAGGTCGGGATCGTCCTCGCCTGCGTCGCCACCGGCCGCGAGGCCCTCGAGCTGCTCCAGCAGCGCCTGCCCCACTGTCTGTTCGTGGACGTGCACCTCGGCGCGGAGCACGGCAGCGATCTCGTGCGGGTGGTGCGCCGGCTGCCCGGCGCCGAGCACCTGCCCATCGTGAGCATCTCGGCGAGCCCCGCGGTTCCCGATCGGCTGGCCTGCCTGCACGCCGGGGCGGATGCTTACCTCACCAAGCCCATCCGGCTGACGCACCTGCTCGACGCCGTCGAGCGCCTCACCACGGCGCCGCTGCACGGCCGCCACGGGGTCCTGCTGCTCGGTGCCCGCGGACCGGCGCTCGCGCCGCTCTGCGACACCCTCACTCACGCGGGGATCGACCTCACCCAGATCCACCAGCCCACCGACCTCTTCACGCAGCTGAGCGACCGGCAGCCGGACCTGGCGATCCTCGCCGACACCTCCATCTCCGCCCTGGACGCGTGCCGGCTCGTGCGCGCGGACGCGCAGCTCGATGACCTGCCCGTGGTGGCCGTCTGTAGCGCGGTCGATCGGCACACCTCGACCACGCTCCTTCGCGCCGGTGCCGACGACTACCTCACGCTGCCGGTGGTCTCCGAGGAGGTGGTCGCCCGCATCCTCGGCCGGCTGCAGCGGCACGCCCTCATCCGGGCGCTGTCCAGCCGGGATCCGCTGACGGGCCTTTACAACCGGCGCTACCTCGATCGCTGCCTCCTGGCCGAGGTCCACCTCGCCACGCGCAGCGGACAGCCTCTGTCGGCGGCGCTGATCGACATCGACCACTTCAAGCAAGTGAACGACACCCTGGGCCACCCGGCGGGCGACGCGGTCCTGCGCGAGCTGAGCGCCGAGCTGCGCGCGAGCTTCCGGCGGGCCGACCTGTGCGCGCGGTACGGTGGCGAAGAGTTCCTGGTGCTCATGCGCGACCTCGACGCCACCACCTGCAGGGGCCTCATCGACCGCTTCCGGGCGCGCTTCGCCTCGCACCGCTTCGCCTTCGCCCCGCACCTGAGCGTGACGCTGTCTGCCGGGATTGCCAGCATCCCGGAGCACGCCCGCGACGCGGAGTCGCTGGTCCGGGCGGCCGATCAGGCGCTCTACGTCAGCAAGCGCTCGGGGCGCGACCAGGCCACGGTCTCGCAGAGCATCCCGCCAGATCTCCTGCGCCGGAGCCGGTGATTTTCGGGAGGCTAGATCGGAGCGCGCCGGGCGAAGCGTGAGATGAGCTCGCCCATGCGGCCGAGGGGAACCACATTGTCGATGCACCCCGTCGCGATCGCTTCCTCGGGCATCCCGAAGATGACGGCAGTCTCGTGCGACTCCGCCGCGGTCGCGCCTCCCGCCGCGCGAACGACGCGCACGCCCTCACCGCCGTCCCCGCCCATGCCGGTCAGCACCAGCGCCAGAAGGTCTGCGCCCATCACCTCGGCCGCGCTCTTGAAGAACCGATCGATCGACGGCGTGTAGCGGTCGGTCGCCGACGGCGCCACCACACGCACCTTGAGGCGATCTCCGTCCCGCTCGAGCTCGAGGGACGCCTCACCCGGGCACACCAGCACGAGCCCGGGCCGCAACAGGTCACCGTCCCCCGCCTCGCGGACGTCGAGGGCGCTCGCGCGATCGAGGCGTTCGGCGAAGGTCCGGGTGAAACGCGGCGGCATGTGCTGCACGATGACCACAGCCGCCCCGAGCTCCGGGTCCAGCGCCTTGATGAGCTGCTGCAGCGCCGGTGGCCCTCCGGTCGAGGCGCCGATCGCGACGACGCGGAGCGCCCCCGGTGGCGCCGCCGGCGTCGGCTCCGGTCGCTTCTCCATCGGCAGCGGCGGGCGACCGCGTTCGAGCGCGCCGACCACGCGCAACTGTCTGACTCGCTCGAGGCGCTTTCGCAGCTCGTCCCCGAATGCCCGGTGCGTTCCCGGATCGGTCCCGCTTGGCTTTTCGACCACGTCGAGCGCGCCGAGCGCGAGCGCCTTCCACTGGGTCTCGCGCGTCGCGTGCGCCGTGACCACGAGGACGGGCGTGGGTCGACGGTTCATCAGGATGCGCAGGAACGTGAAGCCATCCATGCGCGGCATCACGAGGTCCATCGTCACGAGGTCGGGCGCATGCTCGAAGACCGCCTTGAGCGCCTCGTCTCCGTCCTGCGCCCGGGCCACGACGCGCGCCCGGCCGCCTTCCTCGAGCAGCAGCGTCAGCTCCTCGCGCCCCTTGGCCGAGTCGTCGACGACCAGCACGCGAAGAGGCGCCGCGAGCGAGGGCACGCTAGTGCTGCCCGTCAATAGTTGGACGGCATCTGGACCGGGCGTCCTTCCCGGCTGCCAGAAGACCGCAGCACTCGCGCACGCGGAGCGTGCGCAAGACAAACACCTGGTGCCGCTTGTCGAACCAGATGTTTTCAGTGGAATCACGGGCAGCACCAGGTGTCTCGTTTGCTCGCGCTCCGCGCTCGCGAGTGCCGCACGCAAGGTGTTCGACGATTTCTCGCCAAGGGTCGAAGGTGGTCGAGCTTCTGACGAGCGGCACTAGTGCTGCCCGCCAATAGTTGGACGGCATTTGAGCTCGGAGCAGCCATCACCTGCCAGCTGGCCGCAGCACTCGCGCACGCGAAGCGTGCGCAAGACAAACACCTGGGGCCGCTCGTCGAACCAGATGATTCCACTGGAATCACGGACAGCACTAGGTGTCTCGTTTGCTCGCGCTCTGCGCTCGCGAGTGCCGCACGCAAGGCGTTCGACGATTTCTCTCCACAACCCTACTCCGGTCAAACTTCTGACGAGCGGCACTAGCGCCCCGTCGTTCCGAGCGGCCTACGGTAGACCATGTCGTGCTCGAGGTGGACGATCTCGAAGGCCGTCGTCAGGTTGAGCAGCGACTCCGAGTGCCCGAGCAGGAGGTACCCCCCCTTGACCAGCTTGCGGTAGAAGTTCGTGACCACCTTCTTGCGCGAGGCGAGGTCGAAATAGATGAGCACGTTGCGGCACAGGATCACGTCGACCTCACCGACGATCGCGAGCTGCGACTCGTCCATGAGGTTGACCATGCCGAACGAGGCGAAGGTCTTCACCTCGTCCTTGATCTGCCACTTGCCCTCGGCCTCACGGAAGTAGCGCCGCACGTACTTCTGATCGGTCTGCCGGAAAGAGGCACGTCCGTACAGGCCCTTTCGCGCCACATGCAGCACGCGCTTCGAGATGTCGTTGCCGAAGACGCGGATGTCCCAGCCCTCGAACAGGCCCACCTCGAGCAGGATCATGATGACCGAGTAGACCTCCTCGCCCGTCGAGCAACCCGCGCTCCAGACCGTGAGGTGCCGCCCACGACGCTTGGCGCTGGCGACCTCGGGCAGGATCTCGTACTTGAGCGCGTCGAGCTGGTAGTCCTCGCGGAAGAAGTAGGTCTCGTTGGTCGTGATGCGCTCGATGACCTCGTCGAGCTCCTCGCGTCGCCGCGGGTCGTAGCGCAGGTACGCGTAGTACTCGGAGAAGTCGGGCAGCCGTAGCACCTGCAGGCGCGGCGCGATGCGCCGGTGCAGGATGAACTTGGAGTCGTCCTGGAAGTAGATGCCGCAGTAGTCATAGACGAGATCGCGCAGGAGCCGGAACTCCTCGATCGACATCGGCACGCTGATCTCGTCGCGCAGCATGTCAGCGCGTGGGGGGACGGCCGCTCGGCGGGCGAGAGCCTCCACGTTCGAACCGTCCGAGCGCCCGTGTGATGGCGTCCTTGACGAGCCCGTCCTGCTCGTGGCGGTGGCGCTCGCGCAGCGCACGCTGGACGCGGGCTCCACCGGCCTGCACCAGCGCCTCGACCGCGACCTTGCGCACGTCCCAGCGCGCATGCTGGAGCCCCTCGATCAGCGCCGACACAGCCGCGTCGGAGTGGTACTGACCGAGCCCGCGCAGCGACGCCTTGACGATCTCCGGGTCCGCGTGCCCGATGAGGTCGAGCAGCACCTCCTCGACCTCCTTCGATTCGCCGCGCGTCACGCGGACCAGCGCCTCGATCGCGTGCGCCTGCAGACCGGCGCCCTCGGGTCGCGACGTCGCCGTGCGGGCGAGCTCCACGAGGCGCCCCACCGAGCGCAGGTGTCCGAGGCTGCCGAGGGCACGGATGGCGGCGATCGCCACGGTGTGCTGCTCGTCGAAGGTGGCCGCGACGAGCGCGTCCACCACCGTCACGGCGCGCGTGTCGCGTGCCCCCGGCAGGCTCGCGAGCGCGCGCACGGCCCCCGCCCGGACCGCGGGGGACTCATCTGCGATCGCGAAGGTGAGCGCCTCGATGACCTCGCTGCCGCCCGCGATCGCGGGCAGCGACTCGGTCGCGGCCTGGCGCACCTCCGGATCGTCCGACCGCATCGCCCCGAGCAGGAGCGATTCGTCCCCGGGGCGTCCGATCGCGCCGATGACGCGGCACAGCGAGGGCGCCGTGGGACCCACCAGGCCCCGCGCCTGCACCAGCATGCGCACCTCGTCGTAGTAGCGCGCACCCAGCCTGCCGAGCGCCTCGGCAGCGGCGCTCTGAAGCTCGCGATCGTCACGCTCGAGGGTCCGCAAGAGCGGCGCGAGCTCCTCCTTGCCGCCGAGCTCACCGAGGGCCGCGGCGGCCTGCGCCGCGGTCTCGCCCTCGTCCTCCTCGAGCGCATCGACCAGCAGCGCGGCGATGCGCGGATCCGCCGCCGCGGCGCCGAGCTTGGGGAACAGGCTGTACACCACGCCCCGCAACGAGGGATCGAGGTCGCGCACGATCCGGCACAGCCCACCGACCGCCGAGGGCCCGTAGGCGACGATCGCGGCCGACGCGTGGTCGTGCACCTCCTCGTCGATGAGGGCATCCACGAGCGCCGGCAGCGCCTCCTCGGTGCGGGTCGCGCCGAGCAGCGTCGCCGATCCACGGCGCACCCGCCGGTCTTCCGCGCCGAGCGCCTGCCGCAGACCACCCACGACATCGGCTCCGGCGCGGCGGAGCGACTCGTCGACCCGACGGCGCCCCTCGTCCTCGAGCGTGCCGCGCATCTTCCAGACCGCGACGATGCACGCCTCCCGCACGGGCCGCGAGCGATCCGTCAGGCCGTCGAGCAGATACGGCAGCGCTTCCACGTCACCGGAGAAGCCCAGGGCCTCGTGCGCCGCGCGCCGCAGGATGGGATCCGACAGGTGCGGCCGCAGCCTTGCGAGTGGCACCGCGATGCCGAGGCGGCTGCCGGCCTCCAGCGCGGCCAGCCGCGTCAGGAGATCGGGGCGATCGAGGGCGCGTGCGAGCGCATCGATGACCTCCGGCGGCGGATCCGAGGAGCAGGATCCGAGCGCCTCGGCCGCCGCCGCACGGACGTTCTCGTCGGGATCTGCCAGCGCCTCGCACAACGTCGGCAGCGCCGATGCATCGCCGATCGCGCCGAGCGCATCGACGATCATCTTCTTGTGCTCGCCGCCCGCCTCGTAGGCCGTCACGAGCGGCCCCACCGCGGGGCGCCCCACGCGCGTGAGCGCCTCGACGGCGGCATTGCGCAGGCCCACGTTGCCGGACTCCGACAGCGACGCGATGAGCGCCGGCACGACCCCGTCCGGATCGGGCCACGCCGCGAGGCGCTCCACGGCCTGTTTTCGCACCCGCCACGAGGAGTCGCCGAGCGCGCCACACAGGAGGGTCACGCCGCCGAAGTACCAGCCCGGGGGCAGCTGCTCGAGCGCCGCGCGCCGGACCTCGTCGTCCGGATCCTCGAGCGCCCGACGGAGCCGCTCGATGATCGCATCGGGGGTCGGCAGCTCCCCGGTGTCTCGCTCGGCGCTGTCCGTCACCTAGTGTCCCGTCATCGAAGTTCGTTGAACAAGTCCACGCCGCGGAGACGGGACACTCGAGCGCGCGCAGCGCGCCTCGGGGGGCAGCTCGGCCGGGCCTTGCCTGGACGAGCTGGGGGGAGCGAGGCTCCCCCCCAAGAGACACCTAGTGTCCTGCGCAAGAGCACCGTCGTACGCCCCCTGCCAATCATGCTGCGAACTTCGAAGACAGGACACTAGATCCTCCTGCGCCCCGCCAGGAACTGCTCGAGCGCCTCGCCGATCCAGTCGCGTAGGCCCCTCGCTCCCTCGGGCACGCGCAGCGCGAACAGCGCCCGGCCCTCGTCGAGGTCGCGCTGGACACGCGCACCCATCACACCCGTTCGCTGCAGCTCCGCGATCCCGTCACCATTGTAGAGCAGCACGTCGGCGACGATGAGCCACGCCAGGCGCTGCGCGCGGAACTCCAGATCCTGGGCGCTCTCGCCCTCGTCGAACCTCAGCCGCTCGTCCACGCCTTGTGGGCGTGGCTTGGCGGCGCTGGCGGCGGGCCGCGTCGGGCGATCGCTGCCGGGCTCCGCGGGCCGCGGGAGCAGGGCCTCGATCTTCGCCGGCAGCCCGTCCTCGATGTGGTGCTGCTCGATGTAGTCGTCGGCGCCGTACAGCGAGGTCGGCCGACGCTTGTACCCCGTCTGGCTGTACACGGACGCCACGAGGATGGTGCGCGTCGGCAGGTTGAGCTTCCGGATCTCGTCGATGATCTCGAAGCCGGCACGCCCCGGCAACGCGACGTCCACCACCAGGAGCGCGGGCGGCACGGGCCCGTGCAGAAGGCGCATCACCTCGTCGCCATCGTCGGTCGTCACCGCCGACAGGCCCGCCTGCTCGACCGCGTTCCGCATCGACTCCAGGATGGACGCGCTCTCGTGCGCGCAGACGACCTGCGCCTCCGGCTCGCTCATGGCGTCCCCGGCGTCCCGGCGGCGCCGCCCTCCCCGGCCTCCGCCACCCCCAGGCTGATCTTCTCCGCCGTGGTGAGGATGCGGTCGATGTTGAGGATCATGATCAGACGGCCCCCCGTCGAGCATACGCCAGCGAAGTAGGGCTCGGCATTGCCGCCGCCAAGACCGGAGAACTCCGGCGGCGGCTTGATCTCCGAGCGTCGAATGCGGATCAGGCTCACCCGATCCACGGCCAGGCCCACCACGCGCATGGGCGCGCCCGGCACCGGCATCGAGACCACGACGTAGCGGGTCGCGCGGGCGTCCTCGGGCGGCGGGACCTCGAAGCGCTTCCTCATGTCGATGATGGGCAGGATGGTCCCGCGTAGCGAGACCACGCCATCCACGAACGGTGGCGCCTTGGGCACGCGCACGAGCCTCAGCGGGCTCGAGCGCTGCGCCGGGTTCAGGATCTCGCGGATGCGCATGATGTCGATGGCGTACTCCTCGACGTCCACGTGGAACGCCGCGAGCTGGATCTCTTCGTCTACCCTGGCCACGGTCTAACGCCCTCCGGGACGCGCACCGTGCACGTCGAAGCGCAGCACGGCATCGAGGTTCACGAGGATGACGAGCGCGGCGCCGACCTCGCCTCGCGCGCCGTTCGCCGGGCGGCCGATGCCGGAACGGAAGTCCGCCTGCGAGCTCGAGATCACGGCCGGCGTCACCTCGATGTCGTCGTTACGCAGCGGCATCACGTTGCGCACCTCGTCCACCAGGAGGCCGAACAGCTCCCCGTCGTCGGCGATGACGACCAGGATCCGCGACCGCTTGTCGGGCGCCGCCGACGGTAGGCGCAGGCGCTTTCGGAGGTCGACGATCGGCAGGATGGTCCCACGGAGCGACAGCACGCCCGGCACGAACGCAGGGGCGCGGGGGACGGCCGTGATCGGACGCATACGGATGATCTCTCGGATACGCAGGATATCGACCGCGTACTCCTCGGAGCCGAGCATGAACGTCAGCACGCGCAGCTCGAACCCAGGCCCGCGAGAGCTGTCCCGGGGCACGCCCTCGGCCAGCGGCATGGCCCCCGCGACGATGGCCTCCCACGATAGCGGTGCCTGCCCGCCGCGCCCCCCCGTGGCTCCCATCACGCGGCCACCTCGGCGGCCAGCGCCTCCTCCACCAGGGCCGCCACGTCGAGCACCAGCACGGTTTGCTGGCCCCCGAGCTCGGTCGCCCCCGCGATCCCCGCGACGTCGCGCAGCGCCCGCCCGAGCGGCTTGATCACGATGTCCTGCTGGCCGATGAGGTCGTCCACGATGAGGCCGATCCGGTGCTGCGCCATCCCGACGACGACCACGAAGACCTTGTCCACGACACCCCGACGCGCGGAGGCCTGGTCGAGGCGAAACACGTCGGACAGCCGCACGAGCGGCAACGTCTGTCCACGCAGCGTGATCACGTCCTTTTGCTCGATCGTGCGCACCTCCGCCGGCTCGATGATGATGCTCTCGAGGACCGAGTTGAGCGGCAGCGCATACGTGTACCCGGACACGCGCACGATGAGCGCCTGGATGATGGCGAGCGTGATCGGCAACGTGATCGAGAGCCGGGTGCCGTGGCCGCGCTCGCTCGTGACGTCGATGATCCCCGAGAGCTTCGAGATGTTGGTCTTGACCACGTCCATGCCGACACCGCGCCCCGAGATCTCGTCCACCTTCTCCTTGGTCGAGACCCCGGGCAGGAAGATGAGGTTGAAGACCTCGCGGCGATCCAGCTCGGCGGCCGCCTGCTCCGACACCGCACCACGCGCGACCGCGGCCTTGATCAGGCGCTCCTGGTCGAGCCCCTGGCCGTCGTCGGCCACGTCGATGACGACGTGGTTGCCCTTCTGGTAGGCGCTGACGGCGATCGTGCCGGCCGCGGGCTTGCCGGCCGCGCTGCGCCGCTCCGGCATCTCGATGCCGTGGTCGATCGAGTTCCGGATCACGTGCATGAGCGGGTCGGACAGCTCCTCGACGATGAGCTTGTCGAGCTCGGTCTCGGCGCCGCTGATCGAGAAGCGGATCTCCTTGCCGGCGTCGCGCGAGATCTTGCGCACCACGCGCTGCAGCTTGTCGAACACCTGGCCCAGGGGAACCATGCGCACCTCGAGGATGCCGGCCTGGAGCTCGTCGAGCTTGCGCTCGAAGTTGCGCGACTCGCGGAACAGCGACGTCGCCAGCTCGCTCATCCCCTGCATCTCGCGGATGCGATCCACGATGCCCTGGATCCCGGCGCGCGCCACCGCGAGCTCGCCCACGACGTTCATGAGGAAATCGAGCTTGCGGATGTCCACGCGCACGGTCTGCGCCACCGAGCGCAGCGTGCCCCCCTCCTCGCCCACGCTCCCCTCCGGCGGCGCGGGCGCGCCGGTCTTGCGCCGCGGCGGAGGCGCAGGCACTGACGGATCCGACGGAAGGAGCCCCGGGGGGACCGGGGCGGATGGGCGCGGCGGAGACGCGGGCCCTCGGCCTGGATCCGGCGGCGGGAAGGCCGCGCGGGGCGAAGCCGACGAACGCGGCACCTCGTACACCGCGACGTCGAGCCCAGCGAGGGCGGCTTCGACCTCACGGGGCAGCGCGCTGGCGCCGAGCACGATGTCGAGGTCGATGCGATTCTCCGCGCCGCCCTCGGCCGACGGCAGGTAGGTGATGACCTCGCCGACGGGCTTGAGGCGGGCCTTGAGGTCCTCGAGCCCCTTGTCGATGAGCATGAGGTCGAACGACGCGTGGATGCGAAAGAGCGAGCGCCCCGCCTTGACGTTCTCGCGCAGCCGGTGCTCCTCGTACTCGGTGAGCACCGACAAGATCGCCGGATCGAGCTGGAAGTCCGCCAGGGAGGTCCTGCCATCGTCGGGGCGCTTGCTCGCCACGCGATCGAGGCGCTGCACGAGGTCCTCGACCTCCGCCGCCCCGGCGTCCTTGGAGCCGCCTTCGCGGCCGAGCTCGGCGATCAGCCGCTGGAAGAGATCGACCGCCTCGAAGAGCAGATCGAGCACCTCGGGTCCGAGCGGGATCTTGCCCAGCCGCAGGCTGTCGAGGAGTGTCTCGAGGTTCTGCGACAGCTGCACGATGCGCTGCACGCCGAACAGCGCGGACAGGCCCTTGAGCGTGTGCACCTGACGGAACGCGTCGTTGATGACCTCGGGGTCCTCGCGGCCGTTCTGCTGGTGGACCTGGACCAGATCCCGATTGAGCGCGTCGATGAGCTCCTGAGCTTCCGAGAGGAACTCCTGGAGCCGGTCGTTCGACATGCCTGCCGGTGCCTGTCTCTATCCGTCCGCCGGGGGAGGCGCATCGAGCCGGCTACCCAGGTAGCGCTGGCAGAGCTCGAGCAGGCTCTCTGGCTGGAAGGGCTTGACCAGGTACTCGTTCGCGCCGAGCCGCAGCCCCTTGTCGCGATCGACCTCTCGACCCTCCGTCGAGATGATGAACAGCGGCGTGTTCTGGTACTGCGGAGACTTCTTCACGAACTGGATGAGCTCGAGCCCGTTGATGTCAGGCATGTTGATGTCCGTGATGATGAGGTCGAAGTGGCCACGCGGCAGGAGCTTGAGCGCCTCGAAGCCGCTGGTGGCCTCGGTCACGTCGAAGCCGCCGTGGGACTCCAGCGTCGCGGCCACGAAAGACCGCATCGTGGAGGAGTCCTCGACGACCAGCACGCGAATGGCCACGGCGCAACTGTAACACGGCGCGGCCTCTCAGGCTTTTTCTCCCCACACGACCCCGACCTTGCACGAGCCGTGCAGCTTCTTGCGAGTCAGGGCGCCGTGATCCGCCGCTGTCGGACCACCTCGCCCATCTCTTTCTGGGCGGCGGGCTGCTCGACCAGGAACAGGTCCACATCCAGGCCGGCACCCTCGTCGAGCAGGACCTCGATGGCGCGCAGGGGCGAGACGGCGGGGTTGCGGGCGACTAGGCCCATCGCGAATCGTCTCAGCCCCAGCCTCTGCGCCCGCTCGAGCCCGTCGCGCACCAGATCGCGAAAGCCAGCCTCGTCCTGCGCCGAGCGGGCACCGGCCCCGAGCAGCAACGCCATCCGGAACGGCAGCCCGTGGCCAGGGGGAAACAGCATCGCCTCCCCCAGCTCGCCGAGCAGGGCCCCCGACTGCATCAGGCGCGAGACCCGGCCGCAGGTGCGCCAATCGAGCAACCCTGCCACGCCGCGCGGCGGCCGCTCGTCCGAGAACACCCAGCCCACCAGCCCGTCCAGGCTGGACGCATCCCAGCGCGCAAGCTCCGGGGCCAGGAACGCGACCCTCACCGCGGACTCCGCCCGCAAGGCTGCGGGCTCACTTGGTGCTCAGCACCCGGTCCAGGATGCCATTGACGAACGCCGCGCTCTCGCGCGTCGAGTACGCCTTGGCGATCTCAACCGCCTCGTTGATGGCGACCTTGGGCGGGATGTCGTCGCAACACAGGATCTCGAACGCCGCAAGGCGCAGGAGGTTCCGGTCCACGCGCGCCATGCGCTCGAGGCGCCAGTTCTGCGAGGCCGCGGTCAGGCGCTCGTCGATCTCCTCGCGGCGTCCGTGGACACCACGGACGATGCGCTCGACGAAGCTCCGCCCCTCGCCGGTGCCGGGCTCGTCCTCGCCGGCCGCGTCGTCTTCGCCGCGCGAACCAGCCAGGTGGTCGAAGAACAGCGCGAGGCCCTGGTCGACCGACAGCTCCGGGTGGTGCTCGAGAAAGCAGAGCGCCTGCAGCGCGCCCTCGCGTGCGCGACGACGGAGCCCCACGTCAGCGCTTCCGTCTCGGCCCGCTCGCCTGGCCGGGGCCCGGGATGGAGCGCAGGGCATGCACCGTCTCCACCGCCGCCATCGCCGCGTCGAAGCCCTTGTTGCCGGCCTTGGTGCCCGCGCGCTCCAGGGCCTGCTCGATGCTGTCCGTCGTCAGGACGCCGAAGACGACCGCGATGCCCTTGGGGGCGAGCTCGAGCGCGACCGCGCCCACGCCCTTGGCGCACTCGCCAGCGACGTAGTCGAAGTGCGGGGTCGCGCCGCGGATCACGCAGCCGAGCGCGATGACGGCATCGTAGCGCTCCGACAGCGCCGCGCGCCGCACCAGCGCCGGCACCTCGAAGGCGCCGGGCGTGCGCACGACGTCGATGTCCTCGCGGCCGACACCGAGCCGCTCGAGGCCCTCGGTCGCACCGGTGACCAACTCCTTGACGATGAGCTCGTTGAAGCGCGCAGCGACCACGCAGACGCGGAGCCCCGCGCCGTTGAGCGTCGCGCTCACCGGGCACCTCCGCGCTCGGCGCTGCCGCTGCCGATGGCCGCCCCCTCGGCCACTTGCTCTCCGGCGCGCGCGCGCTCGGACAGGAACGTCACGTTCTGCTTGGTGGGCGCGATGGCGAGCGGCACGCGGCCAGTGACCTCGATGCCGAAGCCGGACAGCCCGACGATCTTCTTCGGGTTGTTGGTGAGCAGGCGGATGCGGTCGAGGCCCAGCTGGCGCAGCGCCTGCGCCCCGAGGCCGAAGTCGCGCAGCTGCTCTGCCGACACGCCGGTCGCGGGCGTGGTGTGGGCCACGTGGCGCTCGACGTCGGCGAGCATCGACATGCGGCCGGCCGGGAACACGTACAGGAGCACGCCGCGCCCCTCCGCGGCGATGAGGTCGATTGCGCGCCGCAGCTGCGGCCCACAATCGCACGCGCGCGAGCCGAACACGTCCCCCGGGATGCAGGCGCTCTGCACGCGCACCAGCGGGGCGTCGCCCGGCTCGGTGACCTCGCCGAGCACGAGGCCGAGGTACTCCGTGCGCTCGACGCTCGAGCGGAAGGCCACGCCGCGGCACTCGAGGTCCGGCCCGCCCAGCATCGCCAGGCTGAGCCGCCCGTCGAAGACGCGCTCGACCAGGCACTCGCGCTGCATGCGGTACTCGATGAGGTCCGCGATCGACAGGATGTGCAGGCCATGCTGCGTCGCGAACTTCTCGAGCTCCGGCATGCGCGCCATCGAGCCGTCGTCGTTCATGATCTCGCAGATCACGGCGGCGGGCTCGAGGCCCGAGAGCGACGCCAGATCGACCGAGCCCTCGGTGTGCCCGGACCGCACCAGCACGCCGCCACGCCGCGCCCGCAGCGGGAACACGTGTCCGGGCGAGACCACGTCGCCCACGCGTGCGTCCTTGCGGGCAGCCACGCGGATCGTGTGCGCGCGATCGGCCGCCGAGATCCCCGTGGAGACCCCCTGCCGCGCCTCGATCGAGACCGTGAACGCGGTCGAGCGCGGCGAGCGGTTGTCGCTCGTCATCATGTCGAGCCCGAGCCGCTCGACCTTCTCCTCGCCGAGCGCGAGGCAGATGAGACCGCCCGCGTGCTTGCGCATGAAGTTGACGGCCTCGGGCGTCACGCAGTCGGCGGCGAGCACGAGGTCGCCCTCGTTCTCGCGATCCTCGTCGTCGACGAGGATGACCATGCGGCCGGCTCGGATCTCATGGAGCGCGTGCTCGACCTTCTCCGCGCGTGCCCGGGACATTCGACTGTGCATCACGTGAAGTATACCCGTTGCCTCTCTTCGTACTCGCACGTCTCCACGCCCCTCACCCCCGCGGCCCCCACGCCGCCAGCATCCGCTCGACGTACTTCGCGATCGGATCCACCTCGAGGTTCACGGCCGCGCCCACCGCCTTCCGGGCCAGCGTGGTCATCTCCTGCGTATGCGGGATGAGCGAGATCGCAAAGCCGTCCGCCGTGACGGCGTTGATCGTGAGGCTGATCCCGTCGACCGCGATCGAGCCCTTCTCGATCACGTAGCGCAAGAGCTCCGAGCGCATCGCGATCTCGAGGTCGAGCGCTTCCCCGGCGTCCCGCCGCGCACCCACATGCCCGACCGCGTCCACGTGTCCCGACACCATGTGCCCGCCAAGCCGATCGCCAAGGCGCAGCGGGCGCTCGAGGTTGACGCGATCCCCCGCGCGAAGCGCGCCGAGGGTCGTGCACGAGAGCGTCTCGTGCCCGAGCGTGGCGCTCACGCGGCCTCCGCCCATCGACGTCACGGTCAGGCACACCCCATCGACGGCGAGGCTGGCGCCGATCTCGCCCGGGTCGAGCGGGCACTCCAGCGTCAGCGCGACCGCCTGGTCGGCTGGCTTGGCCTCTACCACGGTGCCGATCGCCTCGACGAGCCCGGTGAACACGGTCGTCGTTTAGCAGGCCCGGCGCCGCGAGGCCAGCGTCACGTGGGCGATCCGAGCCGCCCCTCGATCAGCACGTCATCCCCGAGCCTGCGCACCCGCGGCTCCGCCAGCGACAGGGCCTCGGCCATGCGGCCGATCCCCAGGCTCCCCACCGCCGGCACTCCGTCCGCACCGACCAGCTTGGGCGCGACGAAGAACGCCGCGCGGTCGACCAGCCGCGCACCCAGGAACGCCGCGGCCACCTGCCCGCCCCCCTCGACCAGCAAGCTCAGGATCCCGCGGCGCGCGAGCTCCGCCAGCACCTCTGCCGGCTCCGGCCGGGTGCCTCGGCAGCGCACGACCTCCGCCCCTCGCGCCCGCAGCGCGCGCTCGCGGGCGCGCGATGCATTCGCCGATGCGAATATGATGACGCCCGGGCCAGGAGCCAGCAACCGCGCGTCCACCGGCGTGCGCAACCGGCTGTCGAGCACCACGCGCACCGGGTCGCGAGAGGCGCGCACGCCGCGAACGTCGAGGCCAGGATCGTCCGCCAGCACGGTGCCCACCCCCACCAGGATCGCGTCGCTGGCGTCCCGCATGCGGTGCACCACTCGCCGCGAGGCCTCGCCGGTCACCCAGCGCGCGTCCCCGCCGCGGGCCGCGATGCGGCCATCGAGGGTGACCGCGAGCTTGAGCGTGACCAGCGGACGTCCCCGCTCGACCACGCTGAGCCAGGGCGCATTGAGCGCCCGCGCCTCGGCCTCGCACACTCCGACCTCGACCGCGACACCACCCGCGCGCAGGGCCTTCATCCCGCGACCGTCGACCAGCGGGAACGGATCGCGCATCGCGATCACCACGCGCGAAAAGCCCGCGCGCAGCACTGCCTCGGCACAGGGCGGCGTGCGCCCGTGGTGCGAGCACGGCTCGAGGGTCACATACAGCGTCGAGCCTCGCGGAGGCTTGCGCCCGAGCGCCGCCAGCGCGCAGATCTCCGCGTGCGCCTCTCCTGCCCGCGCGTGGTGCCCGCGCGCCAGCACGCGCCCGCCGGAGACCACGAGCGCCCCCACCATGGGGTTCGGACGCTGGCGCCCACGCGCCCGCGCGGCCTCGCGCAGGCAGACGCGCATCAGCCGCTCGTCAGCGTCCAGCCTCGCGGCCACGCAGGAGCTCCGACAGCGCACCCATGAACTCCGAGATGTCCCGGAACGAGCGGTAGACCGATGCGAAGCGCACGTAGGCGACCTCGTCCACCTTGCGCAGCCGAGACATGACCGCCTCGCCGATGCGCGCCGCCGGGATCTCGCGCTCGGCCGAGTCCTGCAGGTCGCGCTCCACCTCGTCGGCGAGCCGCTCGATGTCCTGGATCGACACCGGCCGCTTCTCGCACGCGCGGCGCAACCCCGAGATGATCTTCTCGCGCTGCCAGGGCTCGCGCCGCCCGTCCTTCTTGATCACCTGCGGCAGGACGTCCGCCACGCGCTCGTAGGTCGTGAAGCGCCGCGTGCAGCCGGCGCACTCGCGGCGGCGGCGGATCTCGCCGCCGTCCTTGGATTCACGCGAGTCGATGACCTTGTCGTCCTGCTGCGTCTGGCAGAAGGGGCACCGCATGGCTACAGGGCGCTGACGCGGATCTTCGCCTGCAGCTTCTTGCCGTCGCGGACGAACTGCACCGCGACTTCCTGGCCGGGCTGCACGGTGTCGAGCGCGTTGTAGAGCTCGTCGTAGTTGCGCGTGCGCTTGCCCTCGACTGCCACCAGCACGTCCCCGAGGATCAGCCGGCCGCGCGCGTCCTCGCTGGTGCCGCGCAGCCCCGCGTCGGCGGCGCCGGTGCCGGCCTCGACGCTTCGCACGATCACGCCCTGGACCCCGAGCCGCTGCGATACCCAGTCCGCATAGATGCGCACACCGAGCGACGGCGTGCTCGCGCGTCCAGTCGAGATCACCTGCGGCACGATGCGGCGGATGAAGCTGACCGGCACCGCGAAGCCGATGCCCGAGCTCGACCCGGACGGGCTGTAGATCGCCGTGTTCATGCCGATGAGGCGCCCGCGCGAGTCGAGCAGTGGGCCGCCCGAGTTGCCGGGGTTGATCGCCGCATCGGTCTGGATCATGTCCCGGATGGTCACGTTGCCGACGCCCTTGAGCTCGCGCCCGAGCGCGGACACCACGCCCGTGGTCAGCGTGCGGTCGAGCCCGAAGGGGCTCCCGATCGCGATGACCTTCTGCCCGACCTGCAGGCCCCGCAGCTGGCCGACCTCGATCGGCTTGAGGCGCGTCTTCGACGGATCCACCTCGATCTTGAGGACCGCGATGTCCTTCTTGGGCTCCGCGCCGAGCAGGCGCGCCTCGTACTGCGATTGATCGTCGAGCACCACCGAGAAGGCGTTTCCGCCCTGGACCACGTGGTAGTTCGTGACGATGTGGCCCTCGCGGCTCCACACGAAGCCGGAGCCCGATCCGCGCTGCACCTCGGTCAGGTCCGCCGAGAAGAAGTCGCGCTGGAAAGCCTTGTTGATGACGTGCACCACCGACGGCGAGACGTCCTTGAAGATGCGGATCGTGTTGCGTTCGTCGTTGGTGAGCCAGTCGTTGGGATCCGGCTCGTGGACGGGCGGCGCAGCCTCCGCCTGGTCGAGCAAGTGGACGCCCCCGTGCGCTCCAGCGAGCAGGAGCGCCAACGTCGCGCACGCGCCGAGCGCCACGCCCAGGATGAGCCTTCGCATGACGCAATGTCATAGCATGACGGCCGCGCTAGACTCCGCCCGATGAGCAACCATCTACCGGTCGCCGGCCAGAAGACTCCGGAGCGCCTGCCCACGGACCTCGAGGGCGAGATCCAGCGCCTCAAGCGGGAGCGGAACGCGATCCTGCTGGCGCACTACTACCAGGAGTCCGAGATCCAGGATCTCGCGGACGTGGTGGGCGACTCGCTGCAGCTCGCGCGCGCCGCGCAGAAGGTCGATCGCGACGTGATCGTGTTCTGCGGGGTGCACTTCATGGCCGAGACGGCCAAGATCCTGAACCCCACGCGCAAGGTCGTGGTGCCCGACCTGACTGCCGGCTGCTCGCTCGCCGACGGCTGCCCGGCGCCCGACTTCCGTCGTTTCCTCGACCAGCACCCGGGGCACACGGTGGTCAGCTACATCAACTGCACGGCCGAGGTGAAGGCCATGAGCGACGTGATCTGCACGTCGTCGAACGCAGCCAAGATCGTCCGTCAGCTCGGCGACGTCCCCATCGTGTTCGCGCCCGACCGGCACCTCGCGCGCTTCGTGGCCAAGGAGACGAAGCGTGACCTCGTGGCGTGGCCGGGCACCTGCATCGTGCACGAGCAGTTCTCGGCCAAGGCGCTGGTGCAGCTCAAGCTCGAGCACGGGGGCCCCGACGGCTCGCGCGTGGAGGTCCTCGCACACCCGGAGTGTGACGAGAGCGTGCTGGCCCTCGCCGACTACATCGGCTCGACCACGGGCATCATCGAGCGCGCGGTGAAGTCGACGAGCCCCGTCCTCATCATCGCGACCGAGCCGGGCGTCATCCACCAGATCAAGAAGCGCGTGCCCGACAAGGAGATCATCGCGGCACCGGGCATGGACGAGAGCTGCGCGTGCAACACCTGCCCGCACATGCGCAAGAACACCCTCGAAAAGCTCTACCTTTGCCTGCGCGATCTGGCTCCCGAGATCACGCTCGAGGAGAGCCTGCGGCTGCGGGCGCTCAGGCCCATCGAGCGCATGCTGCAGATGAGCTGATGGCGCTACGCCGAACGATCCTGGGTTTCGGCGGGATGCTCGCGCTCTGCGCGTGCCAGCGAGACGTGGCCGCGGTGCTCTCGGTGACGGTGCGGGCCCCCGAGGGCATGACGCTCTCCACCAAGGCGATCAAGGTGGCGCTGGAGGTGGGTGAAAGGAGCGGTACGCTCGACTTCGCCAGACCCGAGAGCCGCGACCTGCCCTTGCGCGTGGACGTCACGTTCGGGGAGGGCCAGCTCGGCGCCGGCTCGCTGTCCGTCTCGCTGGTCGACGAGGCGAGTGGACGGCCTTACTCGGTGTGCCAGTCCGTCTCGGTCGCCGAGGGGATGAACCCTCTGAGCGTGCGAGTCGCCCCGGGCAAGTGCACGACAGGCGCGGGTGGCGCAGGCGCGGGTGGCGCAGGCGCGGGTGGCGCAGGCGCGGGTGGCGCAGGCGCGGGTGGCGCAGGCGCGGGTGGCGCAGGCGCGGGTGGCGCAGGCGCGG
>JAHFDS010000499.1 GCA_023248855.1 Myxococcales bacterium | reverse complement strand
CGGCCGGGCGACGTCGTTGGGGTACCCCGAGCCGTCGATGCGCAGGTGATGTTCGAAGGCGACCACGGGCGCGAGCGTCGGAATATCGGGCGTCTGCCGCAGAATTTCGGCGCCGTCCACCGTGTGGCGTTTCATGATCGCGAACTCGGCGTCGGTGAGCTTGTCGGGTTTGTTCAGCACTTCGAGCGGCGTCCGGACCTTCCCGATGTCGTGCATCAGCGCCGCCATGCCGAACTCGCGCAAGAGCGGCCCATCGATCCCCAACCCGCGCGCCTGGCCCATCGTCAGGATCGACACGTTCACCATGTGCGTGAAGGTGTAGTTGTCGTAGTTCTTGAGCGCCGTCAGCGCCATCAACGCGGTGCGGTTCTGAGCCACCGCCTGCGCGAGCCCGTCGACCATCGTGCGGGCGGCCGGTGCGTCGGGCTTGTGCTCGGTTTTCGCGCTCTCCCACACGGCGCTGGCCACCGAGACGGCCTCCTCGTACATGCGACGAATCGAGCCGGCATCAGCGGCGCCGCCTTCGGCGCGCTGTTCGACTTCGATCCGGCCGAGACGGATGTGCGGAATGGTCGGCAGGTCCGGCGCCGCCTCGTCGCCCCCTCGTCTGGTTTCAATCGAGGAGAGCGTGCGCACCAGGTCGGCGAGTTCGTCCCTCGTCACACCGCGCTCGATGGCAATGCGCTCGACGCCGGCGAGTCGCATGCGCCTGACGAGGTCGCCGAGCAGATCGGCTTTGCCGACCGGGACGTCGCCGACCACGATCTCCTTGTCGACGATGCCCATCGTGATGGTCGGCTGCGACGCATGGAAAAGCTCGACGCCCGCCGCGAGCGCGTCGATGTTGCGCGCGATGATGGGATGGCTCTCCGAGTAGAGCTGTGCCGATCGCAGCGCGGAGGCGAAGCGCCGGAGGAAGTCGTCGGCGAGTTGCGATCGGTTGTCGTCCATCTATGTACCGGCCTCTGGAACCTGCGAAGAAACCGCCAACCGCCGAGACAAAATTCCTACAGGCGGTTCAAAACCTCACGTGGCGTCCGCCTTCATTCTTTGCGCACTCCACGTGCCCTGCGGCAAAACGTCGCATCTTGTCTTTCACTCTGTGGCGCGTCTGCGACGATCAACGCCGTTGCGCGCCGCCCCGTTCGACCCGCGCCAGGTGCGGCCGGGCCGCGCCGCGGATGCCCCGCGAGCCCGCATCGACTGCGTCGCGCAGCACGGCGATCGCTTCGGGCGTCGCAATGCGGCCGAGCGCGTCGGCCGCCGCTGCCCGCAGCAGCGCCGTCCGTCGCGGCGCCCACCATTCGCCCTTGTACAGCGCGTCCTTCAACGCCTGCACCCCCTCGGGGTCGCGGAGCGCCCCGAGCGACTCGATGGCCCGCAGGTAGATCGGCCGAAGCGGCCCGCGGTGATCGACGTGGCCGACGATGTACGCGAAGAGCGGCGTCGCCCGTTCGTCGCGCACCAACGCGATCGACTGCATGATGGCCTCCCGTGATTGTACCGTCCCGGAGGCCAGCGCCTGCTGCAACACGGCGTACGCCGCGTCGCTGCCGATGTTGAGGATCGCCCGCACGGCTTCGCGCTGGACCTGCGCCTCGCTGTCATCGAGCAGCAGCGTGAGATCGGGCAGCGCATCTTTGCCGCCGAATTCCCGCAACAAATAGATCGCCGTCCGGCGCACGGCAGGGTTGGGCGAGTGCTTCAGCCGCTCCACGGTTTGGCGGCCTTTGGCGCCGAAGGAAATGAGCAGCGCCGTCAGCCGCTCGCGCGTCCGACCGCGCTCCTCGGTCGACAGCGCCTCGGCGAGCGGCCGCACCAGCACGCCGCCGATGGTCAGGCACAGTTCCTTGACCCGTGCGAACTGGGCGTCCTCGATGGTCGCCAGATGCGACACAATGTGCCGCATCATCGGACCGCCGACGAGCTGCTCGATCGCCCGCGCCGCCGACGACTTGCGCCCCGACGTGCCGTCGGGACCGGCTTCGGTCACCAGCACGGCCAGCAACTGCTGCGCCGCTTCGAAGTCGCCGACGAGCAGCAGGTCTTCGATCTGTGAGACGACCGGCCGCATCAGATCGCGCCACTGGCCGGCGTCCTGTTCGATGCGCAACAAATCGAGCAGCAGCGTGAGGTCGAGCGTCCGGACGACGCTCGTGGCGACGGTGCCGAGCCAGGCGCCGATCCGCTCGGGCGGATCGTCGCTGACGCGCTCCACCTCGATCGCCTGCGTCCGTGCGCCCGACAGCTCGTGCGCGTACGCGTCGGACACGAACGAGCTGTCGGAATACGAGGTCAGCATCTCCGACACGTTGTTCCAGAGCGAGTCGAACCCCGCGGCCTGGCCGAGTGGAGAGGCCGCGACTTCGTCGCGCGCCATCGAGAGCAGCCGGTGCCGCTGGACCTGATCGGGCACCAGCGCATGAAACGCCTGGGCCAGGCGCGCGGTCGAGGTGCCTTCCTCGATGACGTTGCGCGCGACGAAGCCGGCAATCGTCCGGTCGGACATCCGCCGCACGATTTCGCCGACCACGTGCGCTCCGTCGGCCTGCCCGCCACCGCCGCCGCCGCCGGCCGATTGCTGCGAGAGCAGTTCCGCCATCACCTCCGGCGCGACCTGGCCCACGGCCGCGGCCATGTTGTGGAGCACCGGCTCGAGCCGCTCGGGTGCGCTCTTCGCCACCGCCTCCGCCACGCCGTGCAGCATCCGGATAAGCGCCGCCGTCTTCGCCGCCACGCCGCCGCCGCTCGCCGTGGCGCGCGCGTCGAGCTCGGCTACCAGCTCCGCGAACCGATCCTGATCGCTGGCGGTGCCGACGAGCGTGCGGATCGCGTCCTCGTCCAGATTCAACGCGTCGCCCTGCAGGCAATTGGCGATGACCCGGTCCCACACGGCCGCCTGCCCGCCGGCGCGCTCGCGCAGGACCTCGGCATAGTCGATCTCGCGCAGCTCGACGTGGCGGCCGCCCAGGGTGGTCCACAGCCGGACGATGCCGCCATCGGCCCGGACCGCGTCCGAGGCGCGCCCGAGCAACAGGAGAAAGCTGCGCCACGCTTCGACGTCGCCGCCCGGATAAACCGTGATCTCGCCGACCAGGTGCTGGTGCAGCAGCCCGGCCAGCTCGGCGATCGCCTGGTCGGGCTTTGCCGGCGCGCGGCCGTCAAGGAGGAGCCCGCCTGGAAGCACGCTGATCTTGAGCGCCCCGGTCAACGTCGGTGGCGCCGTGATTTCCGCGATGCGGCCGAGCGTCGCCGCGATGGCCGGATGCGCCGGCGGATAGAGCACCACGGCGCGCGCGGCCGCTTTGCAGGCCCGCGCGAAGTCGGTCAGCCTGGCGGCCTCTTCTGGCGCGAGGGGGGCAGGGGCGTCGACAGCCATCACATGTACTTCAACGGGTCGATGCCCACCGATTCCGGATCGACCGCTTCGATGACGGCGCGCGGGTGCTCGCCGCGGCTGTCGCGTTCCCACGTGTTCGCGAGCAGTGGTTCCTCCAGCGTCTCACCCTCGGCATCGACGATGATTTTGACCTGGGGCCGGAAGGGATCGGTCGGGTGTTCAGCGGTCACGACCCCGAGCTCCTCCGTGCTCAAGCGCACGAGATTTCCGACCGGGAACAGCCCCATCAAGTTGACGAAGCGCTTGAGCAGCACCTGATTGAACGCCGGATTCCCCTGCTCGCCCATGATGGCGCGGATGCGCGTCGTGGCGAGCCCCTGGCGATAGGGGCGGTTGCTGCGGAGCGCGTCGAACACGTCGGCCACGCTGACGATCATCGTACAGAGGTTCAGTCGCCGGTTCCCGATTTTCTCGGGGTAGCCGCTGAGATCCTGTTTCAGGTGATGTTCGAACGCCACGATGGGTGCGAGCGCGGGCATCTCCGGCGTGCGGCGCAGAATGTGCGCGCCGTCGACGACGTGGCGCTTCATGATCTCGAACTCCTCGGTCGTCAGCTTGTCGGGCTTGTTGAGCACCTCGAGCGGCGTGTGCACTTTCCCGATGTCGTGCATCAGCGCCGCGAAGCCGAACTCCCGCAGGAGCGTCCCCTCGATGTTGAGGGCGCGCGCCTGCGCCATGGCGAGCGCCGACACGTTCACCATGTGCGTGAACGTGTAGTTGTCGTATTTCTTGAGCGTCGTCAGCGCCATCAGCGACGTGCGGTCCTGCGTGACCATCCGGGCAAGGCCGTCGATGATTTTACGCGCGGCGCCCGTGTCGGGCTGGTCGCCCGCCTGGGCGGCCTGCCAAAGCGATTCGGCGGTCTCGACCGCCGTTGTGTACACGCGCCTGGCGGCCGCGATGCCCACCTGATCGTCGGTGACGTCCTCGACGACGATTTTCCCAAGCGCGATGTGACGGACGCCGCGCGTCGTGAGCCGATCGGCGAGCGGAATCCGCGCCTCGCGATCGCCGAGGAAGGTGACGAAGCTGCGGATCTCCTCGCGTGTCAGGCCCTGCGTGAAGGTGATTTTTTCGATCTCGCGCTCGCGCAGATCGCGCGCGAACCCGATGAGCGTCGCCGTGCCCCTCGGCAATCGCACGGCGTCGACGACAATCTCGTCCCCGATGAGGCCGATGACGATCGAGGGGGCCTCCCGCAACGCGTCCAGCACGGTGGCGCTCAGTGCGTCGATGCCGCGCTGCACGAGCGGATGGGTCGGCGAATACAGATCGATCCCTCGCAGAGCGACAGCCAGTCGCCGGACCAGTTCTTCAGTGTTCCGCTGTAGCATTTATTACTTTGTCGTGGGGCCCCACCCCCACGACCTGTGCCTTCGCGCCTTACAGCGCTCGGCATTGGTTGCTACGACTATCCGCTTAGTGCGGCACTTTGCGCTGGGGCCCCACCCCCCACGACCTGTGCCTTCGCGGCATTTTCCTATGCTCGCGGGGCCCCACCTTATTCTTATCGCGGCGGGGACCCCACCCCCGCCGCTGTTGCTCGGCGCCTTCGCACCTCGCAACGGCTCAAGGCTGCCACTCGCTCTCACTCGCGCGTTCGCGCTCGCTCGGGCCGCAGGCGCCCGGCGCTCGGCTTTGTTATCGGCACCTTTCTGCTTGGTCAACGTTAACCTTACAGGCGGTTTCATAACCTACTCGCGGGTGGCCGCGAACAGGGCCGCCTCGGCACCCCAACGCGGCTGCCGCGTTGGGGACCCCGCCCCGCCCGGCGCGGAGCCCACTCCCGTGACAAGCGCTCTTGGGGCGAGCACCGGGTGGGGCTGTTCGCGGACAG
>JAHFDS010000103.1 GCA_023248855.1 Myxococcales bacterium | reverse complement strand
GCGCGCGGGCCTGCGGCAGCCACGCGACGGCAAGGAGCGCGTCCGCGTGGACGCCATCCGGGAGCGCATCGCGCAAGCCAGGGCGGCCCTGGGCCTCGGCCGCTGGGCGCCGGGGCGCCTCGAGGCCGAGCGGGCGCTCGCGGAGTCGCGCAGCCTCGCGTTTCGCCCTGCGATCGCGGAGGCGGCGCTGGTGCTGGGTACACTCGAAATCGCCCTCGGCGACGTGAAGGGGGCCGAGACGGCGCTGCGCGCCGCGGTGCAGGCCGCGGAGGCCGAGCGTCACGACCAGCTGGTGGCGCGCGCCTGGGTGGGGCTCCTCTTCGTGGTGGCGGCGCAGCCGGGCCGCAACGACCTCGGCGAGGTCGACCGCGCCGCGGCGTCGGCCATCGAGCGGATCGGGGGGCATCCGGAGCTCGAGGCCGCCCGCGCCAACCACCTCGGCACGATGGCCTCGCGTCGAGGTCAGCTCGACGAGGCGGAGCGGCAGCTCGGCCGCGCGCTGGCTGGCTTCCGCACCGCGCTCGGTCCCGACAGCCCGCAGGTGGCGCGGGTGATGGCGAACCTCTCGCTCGTGCTGATGCAGCTCGGGCGTTACGAAGATGGCGCGAAGCTGGCGGCCGAGGGTCTGGCGCTGTTCGAGCGCGTGCTCGGGCCCGACCATCCCGAGGTGGCGGTCGCACACGAGCGCCTCGTGGAGCTGCTCAGCCACCTCGGCCACCACGCCGCGGCGCTGCCGCACGCGGAGCGGGCGCTCGCCATCCGCGAGGCCGCGCTCGGCAAAGACCACCCCGACCTCACGTTCGCGCTGTCGAGCCTCGGCACCGCCCTGCGTGGTCTCGGGCGCTACGCGGACGCGGAGCGGGCCCACGCACGTGAGCTCGCGCTCCTGGAGCAGCAGCTCGGACCAGACGATCCCGAGGTGGCCGGCGTGCTCGACGAGCTCGGGACCGACGAGCGGCACCTCGGCAAGCTGGGCCGCGCCCTGGCGACGTTCCGGCGCGCGCTCACGATCCGCCAGCGCGCCAAGGCGGGGGTGGAGGCGCGCGACCTCGGCCAGTCGTGGTTCAACGTCGGCGAGGTCGAGCGGCTGCGGCGGCGCTTCACGGAAGCCGGAGACGCTCTCGGGCGCGCGCTCGTCCTGCTCGAGGGGGCCCTCGGGGACGCACACCCCGAGCTGGCCACGGTGCTCCTCGCAAAGGGCGAGCTCGCGATCGACCAGGGCGTACCTGCAGCGGCGATCGCGGCGCTCGAGCGCGCCCTCGCGCTCCGCGAGACCGGGGATCCCCTGGAGCGCGCGGACGTCCAGCTGGGACTCGCGAGAGCGCTCACGCTCACGGGCCGCAGCGGCGAGCGGGCACGCGGGCTAGCGCAGCGCGCCCTGGCGGCGTACCGGGCATCGCCAGCGAGCGCCCGCGAGGCCGCGACCGCCCAGCGTCTACTCGACCACCTCGCGCCGGCCCAGCCTCAGAAGTAGGCCTTGGCGCCCAGCATCCCGAGCGGCGTCGCCGACAGGAATTCGCCGGTCACCTCGAACAGCGTGCCGAGCTCCAGCGAAAGGCCGAGCACGCGTCCGAAACGCCACTCGTAGCCGAGGACACCGCCGATGGCTCCGCCGATCGTGGTCTGATTGTCCGCCGAGGTCGCGCTGCGGCGGTGGCGCACGATCGCCACGCCCGCACCGCCACGCGCATACAGGTGCGGATCGACTGGTTCAACGAAGAGCTGGACCGTCAGCAAGGCATGCTCGATGAGCAGGCGATCCGCCGCGCCCGGTGCACGCTCGACCCCGGCCACCGTCAGCGACTCGACGTACAGGGCCACGTCCTCCGTGAACCCGACCCCGATCCGCAGGTCGAGGATCCCTCCGACCAGCCCCCCCTGGCCGTAGCCCCCGTCGTCGAGGCCGGGTGAGATCAGTCGCCCGAGCCCGCTCCCGATTCCGAGCACCAGCCCGCCCCGCTCGTTCCGCCCCCCTTCCGGCTCCGACGCCCGCGCCGCCGGCGTGACCCCCACGACTAGTAATAGTGATATCACTATCGACAGCCCCGATCGGGGCGATCCGAAGCCGGCACCACGCACGGGCACACTCTACTGGTGTCGGGGGCCTGGATCCGCAGCTCAATCACGACCGCCGCTGGAGCCGGCTGGAACGTGACATCGAAGGGATCGAGCCCTCGAGAACCTGGTCGCCGTGCTGCTCGCTGCAGCGTATCCTTGCGGGAGTGGGGCTTGCGAAGGGGGGCTATCTCGCTGGCGGGAGATTCCAGCTTCTGTCTGAGCTCGGACGTGGTGGGATGGGAGCCGTCTTCGAGGCGCTCGATCGTGAGCTCGGTGCGCGCGTTGCCGTCAAACGGCTCCACCACCTCACCCCGGGCTCGCAAGCGCCCCCGCTATCATCTGCACTTCACTCCCACCCACGGCTCCTGGCTCAATCAGGTGGAGCGATGGTTCGGGCTGCTCACGCAACGGCAGATCAAGCGCGGCGCGCACAGGAGCGTGGGCTCCCTGAAGGCAGCAGTTCCTGGCTGCTCACAACGACGACCCGAAGCCGTTCGTCTGGACGAAATCGGCCGACGACATCCTCGCCAACATCGCCCGCTTCGCGGCGCGGACCACCGCCGGCAACAAATAATGATGCCTTTTTCCATGACAGGACACTAGTCATGCGACGCCTGAAAGGCGCGTGGTCCGCCAGGCCGGGTTAAGATGTCGTCGTGGCGACGCACAAGCGCCTCGGCGATCTGCTGCTGGAGAAGAAGCTGCTCTCGCAGCGCGACCTCGATCGTGCGCTGCTCGAGCACCAGCGCTGGGGCGGTCCGCTCGGGGGCTACCTGGTCGCCATGGGAATGATCCGCGAGCACGTGCTGGTGGAGGTCATCGCCGATCAGCTCGGTCTGCCGTTCGTGAAC
Organism: Myxococcales bacterium; assembly: GCA_023248855.1. Taxonomy (GTDB): domain Bacteria; phylum Myxococcota_A; class Polyangia; order JAHFDS01; family JAHFDS01; genus JAHFDS01. The sequence goes on along the minus strand of JAHFDS010000103.1, from coordinate 18,449 downwards.
CTCGACGAGCAACCCATCGACGCACGCGTCGCGCAGCTCTTGCCGCGCGAGGTGTGCGATCGCTTCAATCTCATCGCCTTCCGGCTCGACGCCCAGCGGCGACACGTCGACATCGCGATGAGTGACCCGCTCAGCGCCGAGGCGTCGAGCGCGCTTCGACGGATCACCCGGGTCACCATCCGCCCGTTCATCGCTGGCCCGCGCGCGGTCAGCCGCGCCATCAACCGCATCTTCTTCACCGAGCTGCCGGTGGATCTCGCGCCGCCGCCGCCGATGGCAGCGCCAGAGGCACCCGGCTCGCTGCCGAGCGTGTCAGCCCCCGAGGTCGCGGCCGTGCTGCGGCCCGTGGTCGAGGGCGTCAGCGTCGATGCGGCTCGGGCACCTGCCGAGGCCTCGGCCCGCGCCGGTCCTGCGGGCCTCGAGGGCGGCACCGCAGAGCTCGTGGCCGAGCGTCTGCACCGGCTCGAGGTCGGCCTCCGCCGCGCCGAGCGCACGATCCAGGCGCTGGTGGGGCTGCTCGCGGAGCGTGGGCAGATCGGGTATTCGGAGATCGCGCAGCGCGTGGGCACGCTCCAGTCCGACGTGTCCGACTCTTCCGACCAGAGCGGATGAGCGCGGCACCCTCGCACGCGCCCTCGGCCAAGCTGTTCGTCGGCCGGTCCCAGGAGCTCCGGCTGCTCCGACACGGCTGGAAGCAGGTGCGCGGCGGCCGACCCATCCACGCCCTCCTCACCGGGCGCGCGGGGCTCGGCAAGTCCGCCATCGTGGCCCGGTTCGTCGAGGACCTCGTCGAGGAGCACGACGCGGGTCAGGAGCCGCCGCTGTCGCTGGTCGGTCACTGCTCCGCGGCGCGCGCCCTGCCCTATCAGGGCCTGGTCGAGGCGCTCGAGCCGCTCGTGGCGTGGCTGCTCGAGCGCCCTGACGCGGAGCGCCGTGAGCTCGTTCCACACGAGATCGGCATCGTGGCGCGCCTGTTTCCGTCGTTCGCGCGCCTGCCCGAGGCGCGTGCCTTCGAGGGCTCGGTCGATCCTCAGCTGGCGCGCGGCCGCGCCGCCGTGGCCCTGCGGGTGTTGCTTGGAAACGTGAGCCGGCTGCGCGGGATCCTGCTGGTGATCGAGGACGCGCACCTGGCCGATCGCGACACGTCCGCGTTGATCGAGGATCTCTGCCAGGCAGGCAGTGAGCCACCGGTGTTCACGCTCCTTAGCATCAACGACGACCAGCTGACCGACGCCACCCCGGTGCGCGCGCTCCTCGACGGCTGGCGCGTACGCGAAGGCACGCTCGCGCTGCCGCTGGCGCCGCTCGAGGAGGAGGACGCCCGCGTCCTGGCGGCCGTGCTGCTCGGCGACGACGGCGAGCCCGCGCTCGACCGGGTGATCGGCGAGGGCAAGGGCAACCCACAGCTGCTCTGGGATCTCTCGCGCATCGCGCGTACGGGCGACCTCACTCGAGAGCAGGGAGAGGTCTTGCACGCGCGCCTTGCGCGCCTGTCGCCGCCCGCCCGCACCCTGCTCGAGGTCGCCGTGGCGGCGGGCGAAGCGGTGCACGCCGAAGTCGCCGGGGACGCCGCCGGGCTCGGTCACGACGAGGCCGAGCGGGCGGCCGCAGCGCTGCGCCTCGAGGGCCTGCTCGTCGGCGAGCGTGATCTGCGCGTGGATCAGGATCGCGTGCGCACGGCCGTCCTCGAGGGCACGGGCGCAGAGCGCATGACGCGCCATCACGCGCGCCTCGCCGAGCGGCTCGAGCAGACCGGCCGCGCGCCGGTCGAGTCCCTGGCGCGCCACTGGCTCCAGGCGGGTGCACCGCTGCGAGCACGCCAGTACGCCCACCGTGCAGGGACGGCCGCGGCCGACAAGCTCGCGTTCGACCGCGCGGCAGAGTTCTTCCGCGCCGCGCTCGCCATCGAGGTGCCTGACGCCGGCGACGAGCTCGCACTGCGCGTGGCGCTCGCGGATGCGCTCGCCAACGCCGGGCGGGGCACCGAGTCGGCCGAACAGTACGCGCTCGCCGCGACCTTGTGTACGGGCGAGGAGCATCTTCGGCTGCGGGTCTCCGAGGTCGATCAGCTGCTCCGCATCGGCCTCATCGTCGAGGGGCGCGAGAAGGCCCGACTGGCGCTCGATCTGCTGGGCGAGCGGATGCCACGCACGCACCTCGGCTCGCTCGTCTCCCTCGCGGCCCGGCGGATCCTCGTGTCGCTCCGCGGGCTCGACTGGAAGCCGCGCGATCCGGCGCTCGTGCCCGCGCACCAGCTGACCCGGCTCGACCTCTTGTGGAGCATCGCGATGGGCCTCTCCATCAGCGATCACATCGTTGGCGCGGACTACAACGCGCGTTATCTCCTCCGTGCGCTGCCGGTTGGCGATCCGACGCGCGTGTGCAAGGGGCTGGCCTCCGAGGCGGCGTTCCTGGCCGCGCAGGGCGCGGTCGCCCGCGCTCGCCCGATCGCCGAGGAGTCGCTCGCCATCTCCGAGGAGCTCGGTGACCGAGGCCTTCGCGCCTTCGCGACGCTCGCGCTCGGCATGTGCGAGTACTTCTCGTGCCACTTCTCGAGCGCCACACAGACCCTGCTCGACAGCGAGGGTCAGCTGCGCGAGCTCGCTGGCGCGCATCGCGAGGCCGTCATCTGCCGGCAGTTCTTGCTGTTCTCGCTCATGTACCGCGGTCAGCTCAACGAGGTGGTGCGTCGCATCAAGGCCTATCGCGTGGAGGCCGAGCGTCGCGGCGACCTGTTCTCGATGGGGAGCTTGCTCGGGCGGACGGTCATCGGCTTCCTCGGGGTCGAGGACGAGGCGGGGGCCGAGGAGGCGCTGGAGTTGTGCCTGCGCGGCTGGCCCGCCCGTCCCTACTACGCCCAGCACTGGTATGAGTTCTTCGGCCGGGCCGAGGTGAGCCTCTACCGGGGCGATGGCGCGCGGGCGCACGCCCTGGTGCACGAGAACCTCGGGCCGCTGCAGCGTTCGTTCCTGATGCGGGTGCCGCTCGTCAGCGCCGAGATGAGCCATCTCCGCGGCCGCGCGGCGATCCTCCTCGCCGAGGCGGACGGTGGTGATGCGCTGCTGCGCGAGGCCATGCAGTGTGCGCGCAGCCTGGCCCGGATCAGGCTCGATCTGTCGCTGGCGCTCGGTCGGCTACTGGAGGCCGCGGTGGCGCGGCTCGAGGGCGATCCGGAGTCCGCGGTCGCGCTACTCGGCGAAGCGCAGGTGTACTTCGAGAGCACCGGCGCCCTGCTGTGGAGCACGGCGACCGCGCGCACGATGGGAGGGCTGATCGGAGGCGCCGAGGGCGCCGCGATGATCGCCGACGCCGAACGCCGCTACCAGAGCTATGGCATCAAGGCGCCCGAACGCATGACGGCGCTCCTGGTACCTGGCTTCCGCCGCGCCGATCGCTGAGCCGCGGACCTACGCTCTTGACACGCCGCGCCGCTGCGTAGCATACATTCGCGTCGTCTTCGCCCAGGTAGCTCAGCTGGTAGAGCAGCGGACTGAAAATCCGCGTGTCGGCAGTTCAACTCTGCCCCTGGGCACTGTTTTCTTCGGTGTTTTTGACGATCCTGGGTTTCCAGGGCGTCCGCCGAGTCCGCCAGTTGCGCCCGCGTTTATCACGTATTTATCACGCGGGGTCGGAGCGCCCCGGGGCACCTGGACGCGCGGCATCTCGTCCACCGCGCGCCGCAGCGTCGCCGAGTCGAGCTGGCCGTAGACGAGCTCGACCATGCGCGTGCTCGAGTGCCCGAGCAGCTTCGACACCGCGAGCGAGTCGACGCCGCGCTGCTTGAGCCAGCTCGCGAAGGTGCGGCGCAGATCGTTCGGGGTGACGCGCTCGATGCTGGCTCGCTCGCACGCAGCGGCGAGGTCGCGGCGGACGTTGCCCCAGTGCTCGACGACGTAGCCAGCTGGCTTGCCACCGCGGGCCCTGGCCTCCGCGCGGAGGAGGCCATCGAGCTCCGGCATGAGCGGCACCCAGCGCTCCGAGCCGCGCGTCTTCGTGCCCGGGATGAAGATCTGCCGGCCCCTGAGGTCGACGTGCTCCCACCGGACGCCCTCGACCTCCGAGGCGCGGGCCGAGGAGAACATCGCGAGAGCGACCCACAGCCGGCGCGGCGCGGGCGTCGCCTCGAGCAGGCGGCCGGCGTCGGCCACGGTGAGCCAGCGGCGACGTGGGCGGTACTCGACGCTGAAGGCCGGGATGACAGCGCGCGGGTCGCGGTCGAACTCGCCGCGGAGGCGCGCGAGCTTGAGCGCCTTGCGAAGCGCGATGAGCTCCTTGGAGATGGTCGAGCGCGAGGCCTGCTCGGTGATGCGCTGGCCGATGTAGCGCTGCACGTCGTCGTAGTGCAGGCCGTCGAGCTCGAGCCCGCCGAGGAGCCGCAGGACGTGGCCGGCCTTCTCCCGGTAGAACCGCCGCGTGGCCTCGCTCTTGTCGGTGTCGGCCTGCCGGATCATGTGCCGGAGGGCCTCCTCGATGGTCGGGCGGGTCGCGGCGCGGACCGGCGCGGCTGGTTCGTGCGCGGGTACACCGCCCGCAGCGAGGGCAGCGCGCTCGCGGTCTCGGAGGACTGCGGCGGCGGCTCGCTGGTCCGTGCAGCGCGTCGAGAAGCGGACCTGCTTGCCGTCCCGATCGTAGAACCACGCGTGCCACGTCCCACCGGGCTTGATGCGATAGAGCCGCTCGGCCATCCAGCACCCCCTTGTCTGGCGGCGAGGTACTCCGCCACAGCGTCCTCCGGGACGCGGATCCCACGCGCGCCCACCGTGTAGTGGCGCATCTGGTGAGCCAGAGAATACGCCTCCGAGCGCGACACGGCGAGCACCGTCGCGAGCTCGCGCACGGTGAGGAGGCGGGCGAGGCTCACCGGCACTTCCTTCCTGGTACGCAGGCGCGACCCGCCCCGAAAATCTTGGAGCCACGCGGAGCGACCACCCCCCGCATGGGACCCGATGGGACCCAAACAGTGCCGGCAGACCACCCCCACACCCCGGTCCCGCGACTCCGTCTCGGTGCAGGAGCTCGCACGATCACTCCTTGGCCCAGGTCGAACGGACGGCCGCCTCGACGACGATCGGCACGTCCTCGACGAAGGTCTGCATGCCTTCCACCATGCCGCGCTCGACGATCTGCTTGGCTTCCTCGGCGCGGTCAGCCGGCGCCTCCACCACGAGCTCGTCGTGGACGCAGAGCACGATGCGCGCGCCGATGGCGGCGAGCCGCGGGCGCAGGAGCACCATCGCCTGCTTGAGGCCGTCAGCCGCTGTCCCCTGGACCGGCGTGTTGAGGCGCTGGCAGTAGCCGCCAACGGCATCGCGGAAGCGCTGAACACGACCACTCGCGGTGCGCACCTCGAGCGGCATGGATGCACGCGTGGCGGCCTGCCAGCGGGCGACGCCGTCGTAGAGGCGCAGGTACGACGCGCGGAAGCGTTCGGCCTCGGCACGCGTGACCTCCACGCCGTAGTTCCCGCGCGCATACGAGATGAAGCGCTCCGCCCCCATGCCGAACGCGAAGCCGAAGTTGACCGCCTTGGCCGACTGGCGCTCCTCGGATGTGATCTCCGACTCGGGCTTGCCGAGGGCGGCCGACGCGGTGGCTCGGTGCGGATCACCCCGGGACGCGAAGATCTCCTGCAGGCGCGCGTCCCTGGCGATCCTGGCGATCACCCGGAGCTCGATCGCCGCGTAGTCGGCAGCGATCAGCGCGAACCCCGGCGGCGGAACCACGCAGCGCCGGACGCTGGCCGCCCTGGGCAGCCCGAGCAGGTTCGGCTCGCTGCAGCCGAAGCGACCGGTAGGCGCGGAGAGCGAATCGAAGCTGGCGTGCACGCGACCATCGCCGTGGGCGTCGAGCGCCTCGATGACACCCCGACCGGCGCCCCGCGCGAAGGTGTTCAGGGTTCGATAGCGGAGCAGCGCCTGGACGATCGGCACGTGGCCGAAGGCCGCGAGGGCCTCCTTGTTGGTCTTGTCGGCCTTGATGCCGAGGCGCCTCAGGGCCCGCGCGACTTGCAGCGCGGCGTTCGGGTTCTCGATGTCGAGCTCGCTGCAGAGGCGCGCGCGAAGACCGGCCGCCTCGGCGCTGCTGGCCGCGACGTAGGCCTCCCAGGCCGCGCGATCGATGCCGACCCCATCGAGCTCGAGCGCGACGACACCCGGCAGAAGCGCGCATTCCAGATCGAAGACGCGCTCGAGCCCATCCGCGCGCAGCTTGCCCGACAGAGCCTCATCGAGGTGCAGCAGGTGCGCGACGTCCCGCGCTGCATACGCGAGCTGCTCGGGGCGCAGGGCTCCGGACCAATCGGACAGCTGCTCGGTCTTGTCGATGACGACCCCGAGCTCGCGACCGAGCACGCCGCGCAGCGACTGGTAGCCCTTGACGTGTGGGCGCAGGCCCACAGCGAGCAGCCGGCTCGCGGTCTCGGTGCAGCGCGCGTGGGCGGGCGCCAGATCGAGGTGCCGCCGCAGGAACGCGAGGTCGAACTGCAGGTTGTGGCCGACCAGCGTGGCGCCGCCGAGCGCGGGCGCGAGCGGGCCGAGGTCACCGTCGAGCGCGAAGAGATCGAGGAGAAAGACGCGGCCATCCGGGACCGCGAGCTGCAGCAGGCGGAGCCGCTCGCGTAGCGGATCGAGGCCGGTGGTCTCGGTGTCGAGGGCTACCCGCTCGCTGCCAGCGACCGCCTCGGCCACCGCGGCCAGCGCCTCGTGGTGCTTGACGAGCGAGAACGTTGGCGGGGCGCAGGAGACCTCCGAGGCGGTCGCCGTTATCACATCCTCTTGGTCTACAACGCGGTAGTCCGGATCAGGACCGGTGGCCGCCGCCTCCGCCTCCACGGGCTCCGCACCGTCGCCATCGGGCGCCGGCCGAGAGCCTGAGCCGAGAGCCGGTGTTGCCTCGCCAGCCCCACCCTCGCCGGCCCCACTCTCGGGTCCGTCCTCGAGCACGCCCTCGGTGAGAACCAGCACGCGCTGGCGCATCTTTCCGACCACCCGCTTGGCCGTGTGGTGACCGGCCTCCTGGTCGCGCAGAACACCGAGCTGCCCGAGGCGCTCCCAGAGCGTGCGCGGCCTGAGCGGCATCGACTCGCCCGCGGACTTCATGGCCTCCACGACGACGCGAAACGCCGCGTCGGGCAGGAGATAGAGCAGCTTGCGATCCCGATCGCGCCAGCCGATCTGCTCGCAGCCCGCGCTCGACGCCAGGTCGTCCTCGGGTCGCTCGGCGAAGCCCACATGGCGCTGCGCGGCCAGGCTCGCCAGCACCTCGAGGAACCGTCGAGCCGGGTTGACGTGGCTGCCGAGCTGCGCTTGCTGCCGACCGATCGCGAGCAGCGCTTGTCGCGCCTGGTCGAAGAGGCTCCCCGCTTCCGCATCGGTCACGGCACCCAGATCGCGCGCGAAGCGCAGGAAGAGGCAGTGGCCGATGAAGGTGTGGGCGGCCGCCTCCGGGATTCGCGGGTGCGCGCCGTCCGCGCGGAACATGTCGCGACAGGCCACGAAGAGCTCGGGCAGGTGCCCCACCACCTCGTCGTGGCGGACAGCGAGCCATTCCAGGTACGCGCGCATCGCGTGCGGCAGGCGCAGAAGGTCCTTCTCGACCGCCGAGAGCGCCTTGACGTTCACCATGCCGGGCGCGAGCCGGAGGGGCAGCATGCGCGCGGTGACGGATTCGCCATCGGGCAGGTCCTCGCCGGTCACGAGCGCTAGCGCGCGCGGGGGGCGATCGGGTCTGGCGGTGAGATCGCGGTTCATGCGCCCGCGGGCGGACTGGTTGCCGGCAGAGCGCAGGACGGTGGCGCCCTTCCGCCGCATCTCGTCCGAGGGATCGCTGCTCCGCGGCACGAAGTCGTCGATGGGGAGCAGCAAGTCCTTGGCGAGCGAGAGCTTGTACTCGAGGGTGGCCGGCGTATCGGCCCAGGAGGCGGGCATCTGCAGGCGCGAGAAGCTCCCGAAGTGACTCAGCAAGACCGCGACGAGTGTGCTCTTCATGGCGCCCGTCGGCCCGTAGAGCCAGGGCACGAGGTCCGCCGGAAACATCGACACCGTGGGCGCTCGGTAGAGCACGCCGAAGAGCGGCAAGGTCACGCCGCGCGGCGCGACGTCGAGGAAGCGCAACGACGCCCGCACCGCGGCCACCGCGTCCTCGGTCCGATCCGGCAGCACGTAGCGCGCGAGCGGCCCGTCGAGCTCGACCCGCGCGCCCGCCGGCCCCACCGCGCCACCCGCGTGCAGGAACACCCATTGGCCCTCGATCTGACGCCAGCCCGTGTGCCGGTAGACGCGCACCGTCTCGGGCTGAGAGAGCCGGAGGATCGCCGTGCAGACCTTGCCCGGCGCCCAGGGCGCGGGGTTCATGACTGCGCGGTGGCCCCAGCGCTCGAGCGCCCACCGCGTCGACTGCAGCTCGTCCGCCGAGAGCGTCACCTGTGGAAAGCGCGCACCGTCTGGCGCGGTTCCCTCGAGGACGAAGCGCCGCTTCTCCTCGAAGCCGTCGTCGAGGATCGACTCCTCGACAATGCGCGCGTCGAAGCTGCAGAGGACGGTCGTCTGGGTCCCGAGCGGCCCGATACGGGTGGCGCACATGCAGCCCGCATGCACCGCGTAGTTCTCGTCGAACGAGGGCGATTTCGAGATCTCCTTGTCGCTCGTCCGAAGGCGCTCCCGGAGCTCGCGCAGCGCGCCGTCGAGCAGCCGCGTGGAGACCCTGGCCCTGCGCAGGACCTCCGAGATGCGCGCGTGGGTCGCCGCCCCGCGCTCGCGGATGGCAGCCAGGAACGGCAGGTCCTCGAGGAGCGCGGTCGCGGCCTCGTGTCCACCGAGCTCGAGTACGCCCTTCACCAGCACGAGGGGATCGGCTGATCGCGCCGCGGCGATGACCTCGGCGAGCGCGGGTGCGCCCAGCTCCGCCAGGAAGTCGTCCGGTCCCCAGCCGGCGTGCCCGGGGCCCGCGGGCAACGAGGCCACCTTGACGAGGGCACCCGAGCGCTCGAGCGCGACCGCAAGGCGCGCCTCGTCGCGCGCGACGTTGGGGTTCGCGAGGCGATTGGCGTCGAAGACGATCACGACCTCACGCCTCGCGAGGCGCACCACCTTCCACGAATCGTTGAGCTCGTGGTCGCCCTGGGTCAGCGTCGTGCCGGTGCCGCCGAGGCCCACGGCCGTGTGGCCGGCGGCCATGAGCGCGAGCGCCTTGACCGGGGACTCCACCACCAGAAGGGGCTGAGCGTCGTCGCCCGGGGGCACGTAGAGGGGGACCGGGCGATCCTTGGGGGCCAGATAGCGAGCGCCGCCGAAGCACTCGGGCTCGTCGAGGCGCAGCCGGACGTACGCGGGCGTGACGTCCGGATACGGGATGGCCAGCGCGGTGCAAGGCAGCGAGCGGGCGAAGCCCACGAGGCGCGCTGCGCGCTCGCCGTCCACGGTGCGCAGCGAGGCTCGCTCCGCCAGCGCCAGGGGCACTGCGCGCTGGGACAGGTACTCGACGTGCGCCGCCGAGAGCCGCCTGGAGCCAGCGGCGGGGGCAGATCCGGAGGAGGAGGCCACTCCGACCACCTCCTCGGCGGTCGCAGACGATTCGGTCACGACCACGCTCATGGTGCCGTTCTCCGTTCTCTCGGGAGCCGCCCGGGCCCCCTGGTGGCGCCTCAGGTGTCGGCCGGCTGACCCTCGGGCACGATGAACCCACGGGCCTCGATCGCTTCCACCGCGGCGAGCGGCACGCGCAGCACCCGGCCGAGCCGGAACACAGGCAATTGGCCGGAGGCGATGGCCGTGTAGACCGTCTTGACGTGCGCGGCCCAGCGCTCGGCCACTTCGTCGGGCGTCAGCATCCGGCTCGCGTCTCGTTCGTGACTCTCCATCTCCGTCTCCTTCCGCCCTGTCTCCGGCGCCGGGCGACACGACCAATGGGCGTGGCAGACCGGCCCCGCCTTGCCACCACTCGCACCGCTAGCGCTTGGCCCAATGGGAACGGGTGAGGGGCCCCTTCGCCGCTCCCGGCGCGCGGTCGCGGCCGCGTGGCCGGGACTGCGCACCAGCGGCGCAGTCAGGGTTGGCGAGCCGTCAACCAGGCCAATTCGCGAGGGGTGGTTCCAGGTCGCCACGCCCATGGTCCGGGACCTGGCGCGCCGCCCAATTGAGCACCCGGGGATCGCACGAAGCGGTTCCCGTGGGCGATGGCTCCGGACCGTGAGCCCCGAGCGCTACCGCAGCGACCCGCGCCAGATCGCGATCAAGTCCGCCGTTTTTTTTTTCGTGCGATTGCGCGAAGTAGTCGCTTCTGCGCCCCGAATGCCCCGATTCTGCGGAAACAGAAGAGGCATCATTTCCAGAGACCGACGCAGGATCCGGGCGGTGCATGGGTCGGCCGCTCCAGACGCGAGACCATCTCTGGTGCAGGGCATCCGGGGCACTCGGGGCACGACAGCTGGAGAGAGGAGAGTAAGTCTCTGATACTCATTCACTATCCGCATGGAGCCCGCCGCCTTTCTCGCGCCCCGAACCGCGTCACGCGCCCCGAATCGTCGTCTTCGCGCCCCGAGTCGCGGTCCATGAACGGTCACTTCGGGTCGGCCGGCTCCTCGTCGTCTGGCACCTCCGTGCCCGTGGGCAGCTCGGGCGACACAGGCCAGCGGTCCGGTATCGGCTCGAGCGCCTCGGGTACGTCGAAGGTGACCCGGACCTCCCACGTCTGCCCGAGCTGCTCCGCCCGTGCGATGCGCGCCTGAAGCTCGAGCGCCCGCGCCGAGAGCTCGAGCGCTGGCAACTCCGTGCGAAGGTCCGGCGAGCCGCCGGCATCTCCGCGCAGCGCGCCAGCTTCAGCGAGCAAGCGGCCTCGAGCACGAGCGACACGGCGGGCCGACTCGAACCACCGACGTGCGAGCCTGTGCTCGCCCAGCTCGGCAGCCAGCTTCACGTGCCCGAGCGCCACGTCCTCGAGCGCGGCGAGCCGCGCGACCGTGACCACGAGCGCGCGTTCCGCCGTCATGTACTCGGCGGTGTCCTGCCGCGCCTTGACGTACTGCACCTCGCGGTTGGCGGACTCCCAGCCAATGCCGAGGTGCTTGGCGATGGCGTTCACGCTCGCGCCCGCGGCCAGCATCCTGGCCACCACGACGCGGCGCGCGCGCTGAACCGACCGGCGGATCATCGAGACCTCTTTCGCGAGGCGACGGAGGGACGCGGGGCGGCCTGTCCGTCGGATGTTGCGTGCAGCGCCGCCACCGAGGATCGCCACTTGCGCTGAGCCGCCCGTATCGACCGGCGTGATTGCGCTGCGTTCTCAAGACCGTGGACGCTCCTCGTCCGCTTCTTCGTGTGGCTCACGCCGCCTCCGGCCGCCCGGTTTGGAGTGCCTCTTGGCGAGCCCGCCCCTCTCGTCATTCACCCTGTTTTTCCCGCAGCGCGCCCCTCGGCGCGCCACTGGCGCATGAACCGCAGCCACATCGGCGACCGGGAGCCACGCGGCCTCATCCGCACGCCCTGTCGGCTGAGCAGTCGCCAGATCGTGGTGCGGTGGTGGCGATAGTGCCGGGCGATGGCCGCGATGGAGTAGCCGATCGCGTAGTCGCGCTTGATCTTGGCACGCCGGGCGCGCGTCAGCGCCAGCGGCTCCGTCGGCTCGGGCCTCTGCGGCTGCTCCGGGCGCCGTCTGGCCGCGGCCTGCCGGGTGCGCACCTCGCCTTTCATCTGCGCGTGGAGCCCGGGCATGTGCTTCGCCATCCACTCCCGCAGCGATCGCGGCCGGAGCCGGAGCTGCAGCGCCATCTGGCTCACCGTGAGCATCTGGCCACGAAGGAGGTGGATGCGGCCCTGGCGGATCTCGATGGCCAGCTGCTCGGCCCGCGTGCGAGGTCGGCGGTAATGCAAGCCTCGCTTGGCCAGGCGGTAGAGCACCGTGCGTGCACAGATGCCGTGCACACGTCCGATCTGGTCGGCGTCGACGCCGGCCTGGAACATCTGGACCGCCTCCTCGAGCTCGGCGTAGGGGATGATCTTGGGCACCGGTCGTTACCTCGCGGCACGAAGGACAATCGCCTCGTGCCGGGCCCGATCCACCCAGCCCACGTCGCCACAGGCAGGGCAACCCGGCCGCACGCCAGCGCAGCTCGGACACACGGCGAACGGCATGCCCCTCTCGATCGCATCCAGGTGGAAGCGCATGAGGCCGGCCGTACGAACCATCACCGACTGCATGGCCCCCACACGCCCTGCCGCGAGCCGCCCCTCCCGCTGCATCCCGAGCAGGTCGTCCTTGGTACCTTGCCACTGTGCCACGATCTCGCGCGCCGCAGTCAGGATGGCGCCGAGGCGCTGCGTCCACACCTGATACGTCAGCCCAGCGTCGCCAGTGAGCTCCTTGCCGAGCTGGTCGCGCGGGGCGGCCACAGGGCTGCACGGGACTGGCGCCTGGCAGCTCGATCTTCCGGCGTTGATGCCCGCGATCCTGATCTCGTAGCGCCTGCCGCTGCGTTCGGCGATCCGCACCTCGCCCATCTGGCAGCGACGTCCGGATCTGTCCGCGCGCCTCCGAGCCACGAGCTCGTGGCTGACCCCGCAGCGCCGCCCGAGGAGCCGGTTGCTGAGGCCCTGCATGGCGGGGTCGTCGAGCGCCCGGTCCACGGCCGCACGCTTCTCGGCGTTGCGCCGGTGATCGATCACGGTCGTGCTCTCCCGACCGGAGCCCACTTCGGGCATCGGTCGTTCGGCAGCGCTGGTACTCACGGCTTTGCCTCTGCCCATGATCGATCAGACGTCTGACAACGTCTGCCAGATCCCGCCGCGGGGCTGTGTGCAAGACGGCGATCTGGTCGCCGGTCACGCGACCATTGCCTCTCGCGGTTTTCTTGCGCACTGCGACAATCGGCGATAAGGGTTTCTGTTCGGCTGGCAAGCGCACTTCGCGCCCAGCCACGACCAGGTGGGGGTGTTGCCGTGAACCTGAGCGCGTCGTGAAGCGTCGTCGCGTAGGCTCCCCGCCACCGATCAGGCTGCGCCCTGCGAGGCCGGGCTTTCGGAACCGTGTGCCCGCCGGCCCGCTAGCGCAACCAGTCGAGGAGCGTCGCACCGTCGTCATCGGCGACCTCCACGCGGATAGGATTGGTCTTCGCGGTGTCCTCGTTCGAGCTTCGCTGATAGACGTTGTCTCGGGCCGTTGGTCCGGGGGCAATGCGCGCCTCGTGCAGCTGGGCGACGTCCTCGACCGCGGACCCGATCCAATGGGCGTCCTCGCTACACTGCGCACGCTTGCGGCGACCGCTCCAGCCGCGGGAGGAGAGGTCGTGCTCCTCGCCGGCAACCATGAGATCAACGCTGCAGGAGGTCGAATCAGGCGCGATTCTGGGGTCTCCGATCCGCAGGCCCTGGCTGCCGACCCGCGGAAGGAGATGCTCACCGGGGCCATCCGGGCCGCGGCCGAGGTTCACGGCATGCTCTGCGTCCATGGGGGATTCACAAGGGCTTCGATTGCCCGAACCATGAATGACCTCGGAGCCGGGGCCACGGTCAGCGAGGTCGTCTCCGCGCTGAACGGCCTGCTCAGGTCCGCGGCGCTCTCGGGGCGCTTCGATACGCCCGAGCTCGGGCCCGACGGACCCCTTGGCTGCTACGCGCCACGCCTCGTGCGCGCCGGCGAACCACCACCGCACCTCTGGCAGATTGTCGGGCACACTCTCAGCGACCGCGCCTTCGACGTGCATGGCTTCGTGACCATCGATGCCGGGCTGAGCGTCGCGATGCGGGGCCACCGGAGCTTCCTCGAGGTGAGCGTCGAGGCGCCCGAGGAGGCCGATCAGGTTGCTCCACGTCTTCGACTGATCTGGCATCACGCGCCTCGGAGCGGCGTCTGGGCCGAAGAGCGGAGGTACCTGCCACTCGAGGCGACGGGCCAGGGCCTCTCGGCGGTGACCTCGACCGGGGGGCTGCCGATCCTCACGGCCGCGGTCCGCCCGGCGAGCCGAGCCGCCGAATGAACAGGCCGCGGAGAAGCGCTCGCGCTCGCGGAGAATCCAGTCGGTGTCCCGTGTCCTCCACGACATGGACCTCGTAGTGGTGCGCCAGCGCGTCGACATCGATCCGGTCCGTGTGGGTATCGTCAGCCCCGAACACGAACGAGATCCTCTCGCGGGCAAGCGAGGGCTCGTGCCCGTCGAGGCCCAGCGCGACGCGTAGCTTCCGTGCGCGCGGGGCGATGAATCCAGGGCCGTCCGCCGGTCTGGAGCAACCCAGCAGGCTGCCCATGAGGATCAGGAAGGGCCAGCTCTGACCGCGTTTCTGCCGTTCCTCGGCCAGGGCGAGAAGCACCCAGGATCCGTACGAGTGGCCGAGTCCAGTGACAACGCCATCGTGAGTCCAGCCATCCACCATCGAGATCTGGTCGGCGAACCGCATGCCACAGAAGTCGGGGCCGAGGACGGGGAGGATCAGAGGGCTTCGCCACTCGAAGGCGCGCACGCTCTCGCCCGGCTCGAGCCCCGGAGCGGCATCGCCTCGTCCGTGCAGGTAGATGGTCGAGCCGGTCGAACCGTGATCTCGCGGGCTGCTCATCAGAGCCGGGACATGAGGCGTTCGTAGCAGGCGACCCGATCCGCCATGCCGTGCTGCGTGGCGAGCTCCCGGGCGCGCGTGAGCTCGCCGCGCTCCTCGAGGAGGGCAAGCACCTCGCGCACGCCGTACTGGTCGGCACGTCGCACCTGCATCGCGGCGGAGAAGGCGATGTCCGCCTCTCCGAGTGCTGCCGCGCAGCTTGCGATGGACGAGGCGGCCTGCTCGGGTCCGAGCGCGAGGGCCACGGCCAGTGCGCGCGCGTGGTCACGCCTGCACTCATACCGCATCAGCAAGCCATGCCCGCGGCCGAAGCGGAGCGCGACGCGAAGTGCGTCGGCGTGGCAGTCGCTATCGAAATAGCGATTGAGGGCAAAGCTGACGACGGAGTCGGACTCGCCGGCGGGCGCGGCGTCGAGCGCGCCCTCGAGATCGCCCGACAACGCCTGGAAGAGGGCGGCACGAGCGGGCGCTCCTGCCGCCAGCGCCAGACGACGCGCAGCAGAGAAGTCGTGCCCCTCCTCCGCCTGGCGGATCAGTTTTTCGGCCATTTCTGGGCTCGCCGCGGCCGCCTCGATCCGTGCACGGTCGAGCGCCGCCTCCGCGTCGATGCGCTGCGCCTCGTGCCGCTTTCCACGGTGGAACTGGAGCGTGCGCTCCAGAATGCGAATTCGCAGATCGTGCTGCCCGGCGCGCGCGGCCAGGTCCGCGACCGTCAGCCATCGACGGTCGGGCTCGTGGTGGGGCAAGTTGGATTTGTAGAGCTCGATCGCGGTCGCCAGATTCCCCTCGGCTGTCTCCAGCCATGCGACGTCGAGCGGCAGATCGGCTCCGTGGAAGTACGCCCGCAGACGCGACGCGACCAGCGTCCGCTCATCGGAAGTACGTGGCGCCTGCTCGTGAACCCACCACATCCATTGCTCGAGCGCCCTGCGGCTGTCGGGCGTCGTCCGGGCGCGCTCCACGAGGACCTCGCACCAGACCGGCAACAACCCTCGCGTCCGGGCAAAGCTGCTCGCCTCCGCCAGCTGACCGGACGTGGTCAGGAGCTCGAGAGCCAGTCGCTGCAGGTTGGCCCGGTCGGCGACCTCGGCGAGCGGCCCCGCCTCGCCGCGCGCAGCGTGCACGCGGAGCAGAGCCTCATCCTCGCCGAGCGCGCGCGCTGCCGCGCTGGCGAGATCGAGCTTGCCCTCGTGAAGCCACCGCCGGACGGCCGGTGCGAGCAGCTCCGCGAGCGTCTGACCTGCCGCCTCGTCCCCGGCGAGCCGGACCGCGTCCTCCACCCGCCCGTGCTCGAGCAGCATGCGCAAGGCCCCACGCACGTCGCCCCGCTCTCGCGCAACCGCCACGGCGGCATCGACGTTGCCGCGCCGGAGATACACGTCGCGCAGCGTGGCCCACTGTTCGAGCCGCTCCGCGGCGGTCTCCGCACGGTCGTGCGCGCCCACGCGCAGGTGCACGTCCAGCAATCGCGGCGTCACCTCGCCGAGCTGATGTCCCAGCTCGGAAGCCATACGGAGGCGCGCATCGAGGGCGCCCCGAATGGCCCGCGCGCGCTGGTCGATTTCCCGCAGGCGGTCGTCGTGATCGCAATCGCATGACAGCCCCTCTGCCCATACGAGGCAGTGGTCAGGGTGCTCCACCCAGCGTGTTGTGCCCTCGACCTCCTTGACCCGCTTTTCCGCCTCGGCTGTGTCGAGGAGTGCGGCGAGGATCTGCAGGTGAAGGGGCCGCGCTGAAGGTGCGTCCCCACAGCGCTCGGCCAGGGCATCGACGAGCGCCCTCGCGCGCGCCGCCAGCTCGGGGTCATCCCCGAGCCGCGGGAGCCAGCCCTCCAGCGCCGTCTCGACGATCGATCGGCCAGTGAGCGTCAGGTCGATTCCAGCCGCGCGAGCCTCGGCCAGCACACCGAGAGCCGCCTCGGGATCGCCCGCCCGTGCCATCCGTGCGACGCCGTCGTCGAGCACCGTCGCCGAGCCCGGAGACGGCACGGCACCGAGCAGCGCCTCGTGGAGCTGCGCGGGATCGGAAATCCTGCCGGACTCGACGATGCGGGCCCAGACCCGGGGATCTCGGCGGCGCCTGGCGATGCAGAGGGCCTGCTCCGGAGCGAGTTCGAGCACGAGGTCCAGGAACAATCCCCAGTGGCCCGTCGCCTCGGCGTGCCGCTCGGCGTCCTCGATCAGGTCGGCCGCCACGAGCGCACGCAGATACCCGGCGACGTCACCGGCATCGAGGAAGACGCGCTTGGCCTCCCCGCGCGTGTGCCGCCGGCGCGCCACGCGGCCGGCGTCGGGATTGGTGCGCTCCAGCATCCGCAGCGCGAGCTCGGCGGCCCCGATGTGGTCTGCCCACGCGCGCACGTGATCGAGGTCGATGCCCTCGATCGTCGCCAGGTACTCGAGGTACTCGACCGTCGTCGTCAGGTCCGGGGCGATCTGGATCAGCTTGAACGTGCGAACCAGCCCCTTGGACTGGAGCTTCCCCAGGAGCTCTTCGAGTGTCATGGGCACCTTGCCTTTCGGATCGCGCCGACCGCCCGTACTCCCCTACCGCCCCAGCATGACCAGTAGGCAAAACCGTCTCCGTCGACCGCGATGGCGTAGGGCCACGGCGACCGCGCGAGCGCATCTCCCGCGCCACTGTGCACGTTGACCCATCGCACCTCGTGCTGCTCCGGTGAGGCGTAGAAGACCCTGTTGCCGTGGACGGCGAAGCGCCCACGCGCGCCCCCACGCACCAGCACCTCGGGGCGCCCGCCGACCTTGGGCACGCGTCCGATCTGCTCCTCCTGCGGCGATCCCCAGTAGAGGTACTGCGCGTCGGCGGCGAGATAGGTCGGCCTTCCCTCGACGCTGCAGAGCACCGTCGGATCGCCGCAGCCGGGGCGCAGCGAGAGGAGCAGGGATCCACTGGTTGCAGAGAAGACGACATCGCCGTCCACCAGTGGGGTGCCCGCACAGCCGTAGCCCTCGAGCAGTGGAACCGGATTGCCCCCCTCCTTCGGCACCTCGTAAAGCGTCCCGCCGAACGTCGTGAGGAGCACGCTCTTGGACGTCAGCGCGAAGAACTCTGCGGAGCTCGAGCGCGCCACTTGCTCGACCGGTCCCCCGGCCTTGGGGACCCGGAGCACCTCGCTCACGCTCGCGAGCGTCACCCAGTAGACATGCGAAGCATCAGCCGTCGCGCAAAAGGCGCCAGCCGAGCCTGATGCGAGCGTCTCCAATGGTCCGCCGGCGCGCGCGACGCGGTGCACCGAGCCCTGCTGGCAGCTGAAATACACGTGCCCGTCCGACGCGTCGAGCTGCACGCGCGAAGGAAAAGGAAGGCCATCTGCGAGCACGATCGGGTCCATGTGATCCTCCGTTGGACAAGGTCCCCTGTTTTCTCGGGCCTCACCGGCAGTGCACCATCCAGCAGCTGACCTCCGCGAGGTGCGCTGGGGGCTCTGCGCTGCCGAAACAGCCGACGAAGAGCCGGAGACCGCAACGCCGCGCGTCCGCGAGCACGCCGGGTGACACGACGTCGCCGCCGTCCGTGAGGAGCACCATGCGCCTGGTGCCGCGCCTGAGCGCATGCGCG
Source organism: Myxococcales bacterium (assembly GCA_023248855.1). Lineage (GTDB taxonomy): Bacteria > Myxococcota_A > Polyangia > JAHFDS01 > JAHFDS01 > JAHFDS01. Next base: position 330 of record JAHFDS010000103.1, on the reverse strand, counting down.
ATCGCCTCGTCGAAGCTGGTGCCATCGCCGGTCAGGAGGGATCCCGTGAGCAGCGACGCCAGGGATCCCGCGCGCACGGCGGTGTCGAACATCCAGAGCGTGGAGGGCAGCAACGTGCGCGCCGCAACCAGAGCGTCCGCGACGCGGTCACGGAGCGGCTCCATGCTCGCGGAGACGTCGACGTAGATCTCGACAGGGTTCGATGTCGCGCGATTCGCGTGGCGCTGGTCGAGGCGCCCTTGACCGAGCGCTGCGTTGACGAGCGCACCGCGCGTCGGCCGTGCGAGGTGCGGGAGCAGCACGACCGGACGAGCGCCGGCGCGCGCCCGC
>JAHFDS010000498.1 GCA_023248855.1 Myxococcales bacterium | reverse complement strand
CTCGGTCGCGGTCGATCAGGTCGCGGTCGCGGTCGCGGTCGCGGTCGCGGTCGCGGTCGCGGTCGCGGTCGCGGTCGCGGTCGCGGTCGCGGTCGCGGTCGCGGTCGCGGTCGTGTGATCCCGACTCTAGATTCTGTTTGGCCCCAGGATTCCCGCTACGGGCACGCGGCCAGGTCGAGCCAGTAGTCGGACGTGTCGACCGACACCTCGAACGCCCCGGGCGCGGCCTCGGGCGTGGCGGTGGCAGCGACGGACAGCTGCTGCTCGATCACGAGCTCCACGTCCTTGTCGCAAAAGCCGAGCGCAGGCAGCTCACGGTCGATCGCCAGGGTGAACGAGTCGTCGGTGGCGCCGTCGTGCGTCGGATCGTGCTTGCCCACCTCGACCCCCGACAGGAGCACGCGGCTGTGGACCTCCGTGCGGGCACCGGGATCGAGCCACGCGTGGTAGGCGGTCACGGACCTAAAGCGCCGCACGGTGCCTGCCTTGGGTACGCGCAGGCGGATCTGGACCTTGCAGTCGAGCGCTTGCGTGCGGGCCTCGCTCCCCCCGCGCCGCAAGAGCATGCGGTGATACATGACGTCGAGGTCATTGGCGCTGGTCGTCCCGGTGAGACCGACGCTCGCGCGATCCGGGCAGCCGCTGCCGGACACCTCGAGGCCGAGAAGCTCCGGCTCGTGCGCGGGTCGCGACGTCACCTGCGGCGCCAGCGCCGCGGGGCTCACCCAGTAGTGCGCCCCCTTGCTGGCCACGAAACCATCTCCGCACGGCTGGTCCTCGGAGAACACGATCTCGTAGAGCGCGCTCAGGACGCCATCGTCATCCGGGTCGCGCAGCGGCTTGCCGTCCGGTCCCTTCGGGTAGGGGATCCAGCCCGGCGCCTCGATCACGACGCCCGCCCGCGCGCAGCCCACCACCGCGTAGCTTCGATCGAGCAGCTTGGCGCCCCTTCTGAACACGAAGAGGTTCGGCCCGCTCCCGGGGCCGTCGTCGGGCTGGTCGGCCTTGGCACCGGCGCGACCACGGAGCGCGCTTTCGCCGGCGGGCGCGCGCTCGCCCCCGCAGGCCAGGTGCGCGGAGACGAGGATCACTAGGAGCATGCGGCTGCGTGCATGAGTCGACATGTCCTCCTCGCTACGCAATGCCCATGCCGTAGCCGCCCGGCTTTGCGCGTGTGCGCCAGCGCGCCGGCGCGTCGCCCAACCTCGCGATCGCGCGACGTGCCTCTGCGGACCGCGGTGGCGAGACGGCTGGCCACCTGTGCCATCGAGAACACAGGTGGCACGGCCGGCGCTGAGGGGCTCGCGCCTGCGTGCTACGGTCGATCGACGTGCGCCTGGCTGCGGTCGATCGCCTGCGTGGGCTGGTCATCGTCGTGATGGCGCTCGATCACGTGCGCGACTACTTCTCGAACGCGGAATTCGACCCGGTAGACCTCCAGCACACGACGCCGGGCTACTTCGCGACCCGCTGGATCACGCACTTCTGCGCGCCGGTCTTCATGTTCCTCGCTGGCGCTGCGGTGGCGCTCCGCGAGCGGCGCTCCGGACGGGCGGGCCTCGCCAGCTTCCTGGCCAGGCGCGGCGCCTTCCTCATCGTCCTCGAGATCACGGTCGTGCACGTGGGCTGGAAGCTCGACCTGCACTATCCGAGGGTGCGCCTCATGGTCGTCTGGGCGCTCGGCGGCGCGATGCTCACCCTCGCCGCGCTCCTCTTGCTGCGCCTCTCTACACGGACGATCGCGATCTTCGGCCTGGTCGTGATCACGGGGCACAACCTCCTGGACGGTCTTCACCCAGGGGGGCCCTGGCGGATCCCGTGGAGCATGCTGCACGAGCCCGGAGAGCATCCGCTGCTGGGCTCGCACGGCCTGTTCGTCCTCTATCCACTCGTCCCGTGGGTCGGCGTCATGGCCCTCGGCTACGTGCTCGGCCCCCTCCTCGACGCAGAGGACGAGAGGCGCCGCCGCACGCTGAGGGTTCTCGGCGGCGCGCTCATCCTGGCGTTCGTCGTCCTGCGGCTCGTGAACCGCTACGGTGACCCGATGCCGTGGTCGTCGCAGCCCCGCGGTGCGGCGTACACGCTGCTGTCCTTCCTCAACCTCGAGAAATATCCACCGTCCCTCGATTACCTCCTGGCGACGCTCGGCCCAGCGCTCCTCGTCCTGCCGGCGCTCGGACGCCTGCAGGGACGATGCGCGCGCTTCCTCGAGACCTTCGGACGCGTGCCCCTCTTCTTCTACGTGGTCCACATCTACGTGATTCACCTGTCGGCGCTGGTGATCGGTCGCGCCTTCCCGCTGCCAGGGGTCTACGTCGTCTGGCTCGCAGTGGTGCTGGTCCTGCTCCCCGCCTGCGCGTGGTACGGCCGGCTCAGGGCTCGCCGGCGTGATCTCGCGTGGCTGTCGTATCTGTGAGCTCGCTGGCGCGCCCGGCGAGCGTCGTCAGGACTTCGCCCAGCGCTCGAGCGCCTTCATGCGCCGCTGCCACTCCGGCTGCGCCAGCTGATCGGGCCAGCGCGAGAGGATCGCGCGCACGAGCGCGATCGACGAGGCCGGCAGGACGGGGCGCGCGGTCTCGGCTGCGAGTGTGTCGAGGCCCTGTGCGACCACCAGCCGCGCGAGATCGTGGGCGCCATTGGCCGTCAGGTCCTTGGCGCTGCGAAGCGCCTCGCTGAACCGATCCTCGGCCGGGGTCGGCCGCCGCCCGGAGCGGCCACCCTGGCCCGGCAGCTCGCCCACCCCGGTCGCCTCGTGCTCCCAGTCGTCCGCCGGCCGGGTGGGCGACAGCGATGCGCGCTGGATGAGCGCGGTGTCAGATCCCGAGAGGGCTTCGATCCCGAGCTGCGCCGCGTCTTGCAGGAACGAAAAGCGCACGGCGCCCACCTGCACCGTGGCGCCCGCTGACAGTCGCATGGGGGCCTTGACCTCGAGGCCGTTGACGCTGGTGCCGTTCCGGCTGCCCATGTCCTCGATGAAGACCGCGGCGCCGCGCAGCTGCACGCAAGCGTGCAGCCGCGACACGGAGGCGTCGTTCAGGCGCAGGTCGCACGCGCGGTGGCGCCCGATCACGGTGGACGAGCCGGCCAGCCTGATCTCGACGTTCTGGATGCGCAGAAAACTGGCGAGCGGCGGCACGGCCGCATGGTAGCAGCGCCCCTGGCACACCGGGCGGCCGGCGATGCGCTCGCGTGCTGTACACTGGAGGGCCACGGCGGGTTGGGCGACGTGTCGTTGTGACGCTGACACGATGACGGAGACCTCGTCCCATGCGACGGAGCTCTCGCCACCTTTGCCCGAGGGGGGGGTGTTCGCCGGCTCGTCGCGCTTCGAGCTCGTGCGCGAGCTCGGTCAGGGGGCGATGGGGATCGTGTACGAGGCGCGCGATCGTCACCGCGGCGGTCGCGTCGCGCTCAAGGCCCTCGCCAGGGCGTCACCCGAGCTGCTCATCCGCTTCAAGCAGGAGTTCCGGCGCTTCGCCGACGTGGTCCACCCGAACCTCGCGCGCCTGTTCGAGCTCCTGGAGGACCACGGGCGGTGGTTCTTCACGATGGAGCTCGTGGAGGGGGGGGACCTCCTCGCCTACGTCCGCGGCGGCCCCTCTTCGCAGCTCGCGCGTCCCCCGCTGGCGCCACGGTTCGACGAGGCACGTGTGCGCGACGCGTTCGGCCAGGCCGCCCAGGCCCTGTGCGCCATCCACGAGGCGGGCATGGTCCACCGCGACATCAAGCCCTCCAACATCCTCGCCACCGAGGAGGGCCGCGTCGTGCTGCTCGACTTCGGCCTCGCGCGCGAGACCGACTCGGACGGCTCGCTCTCGGCGGGCCAGGCGGTCGGCACGCCCATCTACATGGCGCCCGAGCAGGTGACCGCGTCCACCGTCGGCCCCGCGGCCGACTTCTACGGGCTCGGCGCCGTGCTCTACGAGGCGTTGACCGGCGAGGCGCCGTTCTCGGGGGGAGCGCTCGCCATCCTGCACGACAAGCACGAGCGCGATCCGACGCCGGTGCGCGCGCTCGCGCCGGCCGTGCCGGTCGAGCTGGCCGAGCTGTGTCAGGCACTGCTCGCGCGCGAGCCCGCCGACCGACCGGCGGCCGAGAGAGTCCTCGCGGTGCTGCGTCCCAAGGTGCGCATGCCGACGCGCTCGCTCCCCCCGGCCACGTTCGTCGGCCGCCGGCAGGAGCTGGATCGGCTGCTCGGCGCCCTCGAGCAGACGCGGGCGGGGCAGGCCGTGACGGCGGTCGTGGAGGGACCTTGGGGCGTGGGCCGCTCGGCCCTGCTGCGGCAGTTCCTCGACGAGGTGCAGCTCGTCCGGCCCGATGCCTGGCTGCTCGACGGGCGTTGCCTCGAGCAGGAATCGGCGGCGTACAAGGCCGTCGACGGGATCATCGACGCGCTCGCGCGCAAACTCCGCGGGCTGCCCCATCGGCGCGTGGTGTCGATGCTGCCGCGCGACGTCGCGTTGCTCGGCACGGTGTTCCCGGCGCTCGAGCGCGTGGATGCGATCGCGGAGGCGTCGATCGACGTGCGCGCCCTGGTCGGCGGTCCCCCCACGGCCGATCCGCGCGGGCGCCGGCAGCGCATCTTCGGCGCGCTCAAGCAGCTGCTCGCAGGCGTCGCCGACCAGGCCCCGCTCGTCGTCGCGATCGACGACCTGCAGTGGGCCGACGCGGACAGCTTCGCGCTGCTCGACGAGCTCTTGCGCCCACCCGAGGCGCCCGTGATGCTGCTCGTCGTGGGCCTGCGCGAGCAGGCGGCGGTGCGAAGGCTACCGGACGCCCTCGCCCGCGCCCAGCGCATCCCGCTCGCCCCCCTGCCGATGCGGGACGCGCTCGAGGTGGCGCGGCTCCAGCTCCAGGCGCTCGGGGCGGGGCCGCACGCGCTCGAGCAGGCCGGGCGCATCACCGAGGAGGCCGGCGGCCATCCGACGTTCATCGCGGAGCTGGCCCGGCACGTGGTGTGGGGCGACGCCTCGACACCGGTGCGCCTCGAGGAGGTCTTGCAGGCGCGGCTCGGTCGGCTCGGGCCCATCCACCGGCGGGTGATGGAGATCGTCTGCATCGTCGGCCACCCCATCGAGCTCGAGATCGTGGCGACCGCGGCGGGGCTTCGGCTCGAGGAGCTCGGCCGCGCCGTGACCGAGCTGCGCGACGCCCGGCTCGTCCGCACCGGCGGCTCCCGACGCGCCGACCGCATCGAGCCGTTCCACGATCGGGTGCGCGAGGAGGTCCTCTCGAGCATCGACGCGGACGCGCTGCC
>JAHFDS010000497.1 GCA_023248855.1 Myxococcales bacterium | reverse complement strand
GGTCGGCCCGCGCGCCATGACCTTGTCACGCAGCTCGACCAGGAGCCGGTCGGCGAGCTTGGGTCCGATGCCCTTGATGCGCCGCAACATGGCCGCATCCCCGCCCGCGATCGCGCGTCCGATGTCGCCCGGCTCCGCCGACGAGAGGATCGCGAGCGCCACCTTCGGCCCGACGCCCTGCACCGCGATCAGCAGCTCGAACAGCTCGCGCTCGTCCTCGGTGCCGAATCCGAACAGCTCGGTGCCGGTCTCGGCGTTGAAGTGCGTGTGCACGAAGACGTGCGCCTCGCCGCCCGCGGCCGGCAGCCCCCCGAGCGTCGCGCTCGAGCAGCGCAGGGCGTAGCCCACGCCGGCGCACTCGACCACGGCGCGATCCGCGCCGCGGAAGCACAGTCGCCCCCGCAGGTGCGCGATCACGCGCGCCTCCGTCCCAGGCGCGGCCGTCGGCTCAGCGCGGGCGCCGCCCCCGAGAGCACGTGACAGAGCGCGACCGCCAGCGCGTCCACCGCGTCCGGCTTCGGTGCCGTCTTGAGGCCACACACGGCGCGCACGATCACCGCGACCTCGCCCTTGGTGGCGCCGCCATGACCGAGCACCGTCTTGCGCACCCGTGCGGGCGGATACTCGTGCACCAGCAAGCCATGTTGCGCTGCAACATACATCGCCACGCCGCGGGCGTGCCCGAGCCGCAGCGCGCTCCGCGCGTGCGCGCCGTGGAAGACATCCTCGAGCGCCACCACGTCGGGGCGCAGCTCCTCGATGACCTCGCGCAGGCCAGCGCCGATCTGGCAAAGGCGCACCGGCAACGTGGCGTCCGCGCGCGGCGCCAACACGCCACACTCGACGTAGACAAGGCCCCCCGGCCCGCGCTCGATCACGCCGTAGCCGGTGTAACGCCCGCCTGGGTCGATCCCGAGGACCCGCAACGGAGCGAATCTACCGCGCTCCTGTGACAGGGCGCAGTTTCGGCCGCTCCGCGGCGATCACGCGGTGAGCTGTTCGAGCAGCTCCGCGTCGATGTCGAAGTTCGCGGCGACGCCCTGCACGTCATCGTGATCCTCGAGCGCGGTCAGGAGGCGCAGCATCTGCGCCGCATCCTTGCCCTCGAGCTTGACCGTCGTCGACGGCACCATCGCGACCTCGCCGGCGCTGGGAACCACGCCCCTTTTCGCCAGCGCCTCCTTGACGCCGACGAACGCGCCCGGCTCGGTCGTCATGGTGACGACGCCGCCGTCGGCGCGGACGTCGTCGGCGCCGAGCTCGATGCCGAGCTCGGTCAGCCGGTCCTCGTCGCCGCCCTCGAAGGTCAGGACCCCCTGCTTCTTGAAGAGGTACGCGACCGACCCCGCGGCGGCGAGCTTGCCGCCGTTGCGCTCGAGCACGTGGCGGATCTCGCTGGCCGTGCGGTTCTTGTTGTCCGTGAGCACATCGACGTACACGGCGGTGCCGCCGGGGCCGTAGGCCTCGTACACGAGCTCCTCGAACTGGACGTCGCCACCCTCGCCCGTGCCCTTCTTGATCGCGCGCTCGACCGTGTCGCCCGGCATGTTGGCCGCGCGAGCCTTGTCCACCGCCGTGCGCAGGCGCGGGTTGCCCGAGGCGTCACCGCCGCCGCTCCGCGCCGCGACCGTGAGCTCGCGGATGATCTTGGTCCACACCTTCGACCGCTTGGAGTCGGCGGCCGCCTTCTTGTGCTTGATGGTGGACCATCTGCTGTGACCCGACATGCTCCCGCTCCCGCGGGCTCTATAGCACGCTACCGGCCGGGCGTCGGAGGCCAGCCCGGCGCCCACGACGCCGCTACGTCGCACACGCCCACGCGCCGGGCGCTGCGCCCCTCGAGCGAGTCGGGCGACAGGTCGAGCCAGCCGCCGTACGAGGACACGAGGCGCCCGGCGGGATCGAGCAGCGCGATGCGGGTGCGCCGGTTCGTCAGCCCCGGCCCGATCCGCGCCGTCGGCAGGCGCAGCAGGATCGCATCGGGTGGCGGCGCCGGATCCGGGCCCGCGCCGGAAAAAGCCGCCGACACCACGAGAGCGAAGCCGCCCGGGCCGAGGGTTTCGGCCGGCAGCGCCACGCGCGTGTCGTCGATCTCGAGCGCAAGGCCGAGCGTCGAGCGCGCCTCGCCCCCCACGTTCTGCAGCTCGATCCACTCCTCGGCGGGCTCGGCGCCACGCGGGTTCGGCAGCACCTCGGTGACGACCAGCGGCAGCGCGCTCGGCGCGACCGCTACGGGCTCTGGCCTGGCGCCGTTGCCCGCCGCATCGGTGACGGCCATCGAGAGGAGACCAGCGCGAGCGAGCGGCAGCGTGACCGTGTGATCGAAGACCAGCCGCGGCTCGGCCGAGCGAGTACCTTCGGCGACCCAGGCCTCGAGCACGGCGGGCTCGTCGGAGCGCGCGTGCACGACCGCGCAGGCGCCGTCGGTGACGACGGAGAGGGCCGACACGACCGGGGCCGTGACGTCGGGCGCGTCGGCGCTGCGAAACCACAAGCCCTCGGCGCCGACCGGCCCTCCGTCGGCCGCGACCAGCCTCGCGCGTACCGTGATGTCGCGACCGGGAGGGAGCGGCTCGCCCGGCGTCACAGCCAGGCACATCCCCGTCGGCCGCGCGTCGCACAGCGGGCTCGCGACCGCGCGCGTGGCGATCGTTCCCCCCGATTCGTCGAGGAGCTCGATCGACCCGCCCGGTGCGAGGATCGTCGTGGCCCCGACGACCACCGTCGCGAGGTTCGTCGGGGCCGCCTGCCCGGCGCCCGGCAGCACCAGGAACGCGGCCGGCTTGCCCGCATCGGGCGGCGGCCTTCGGGACCGGTCCGAGACGCACGCCACCGCAATGGCGCAGAGCGCGAGAAACCAGCAGGCAAGCGCGTGCGCCGGAATCCAGCGCGCGCGCGTTGCACCCGAGGGCGAATTGGGGGATGACATGCGCGCATGGTTATCGGCGTCCCCGCCCGGCAGTTGCGTGTTCCCCTCGTGCTGGCGTCCGCGTCCCCGCGGCGGCTCGCCCTCCTCGGGAGCGCCGGGATCACGCCCGCGGTCGCGCCCACGGACGTCGACGAGCGCGCACGCCCGGGCGAGCTCCCGGCCGCCCTCGCGAGCCGCCTGGCCGGCGCGAAGGCCGATGCAGCTGCGCCAAGGCACGCCGGTGCGTGCGTGCTGGCGGCCGACACGGTGGTCGCGATCGGCGCCGACTGCCTCGGCAAGGCCGCCACGCCCGCCGAGGCACGCGCGATGCTGGAACGGCTGGCCGGCCGCACGCACGAGGTCATCACGGCCTTCGCCCTGCGCCTCGGAGCGGCGCGGCGAGACCGCTCCGTCACCACCCGCGTCACGTTCCGCGCGCTCGCGGCGGGCGATCTCGACTGGTACGTGACGTCGGGTGACTGGGGCGGCAAGGCGGGTGCCTACGCCATCCAGGGCGGCGCCGCGGGGTTCGCCGAGGCCATCGCGGGCTCGTACACCAGCGTCGTCGGCCTGCCGCTCGCCGAGGTGCTGGCCGACCTCGAGGCGCTCGATGTCCTCTGACGATCTCGCTGTGCGCCTCGCCGCCGTGAGGGCCGAGGTCGCGGCAGCCTGCCACGCGGCCGGCCGCAGCCCGGGCGAGGTCACGCTCATCGGCGTCTCGAAGACCCACCCGGCAGACGCCGTCGTCGCCGCGCGGCGCGCAGGCCTCGGCGATGTGGGCGAGAACTACGCGCAGGAGGTGCGCGAGAAGGCCCTCGCGCTCGGCGACGTGCCCGGCCTGCGCTGGCACTTCATCGGCTCGCTGCAGCGCAACAAGGTCAAGTACGTGGTGGGCCTGTGCGAGTGGATCCACACGATCGACTCGGCGCCCCTTTTGGCCGAGGTGGCGCGCGTGGCCGGGAAGCGGGGCCTCGTGCAGCGCTGCCTGGTCGAGGTGAACGTCGGCCGCGATCCCCACAAGAGCGGCGTCCTGCCGGAGGCGCTGCCGGCCCTGCTCGACGCGTTCGGCGAGCATGCGGGCGTGCGTTGCGAGGGCCTGATGACCATCCCGCCACTCGGGGACGCCGCCGCGACGCGCCCGCACTTTCGCGCCCTGCGCGCGCTGCGTGACCAGCTCCAGGCGCCACGCGAGCACGTGACGCTGCGCGAGCTATCGATGGGCATGAGCGCCGACTTCGCAGAAGCGATCGCCGAGGGGGCCACCATGATCCGGGTGGGGACCGCGATCTTCGGCACGCGCCCGGCGCGGGCCTAGTCTAGTCTGCGAATGGCCGGCTCGGAAGCCGGCCACCAGGAAGGGCACGCTGCCCTTCCCCCGCCGCGGCAAAGCCGCGTCGGGCCCCCCAACCTGCGTCTTCGCTCGCGCTCGCTACGCCCTTGCGGCTCGCTCCGCTCGCCTCGCCCGACGAGTCGGCCGTAGTGCCGCTCGGCAAGAAATGTTGACGACCTCGGCCCAGGAGAGAAAGAGCAGAGCGCGAGCAAGCGAGACACGTAGTGCTGCCCGAGCTTCCCCCAAGAATCCCGAGAGGCTCGAGCGGCACTAGGTATTTGTGGCTATCACTGACGGGTGTAGTCGCCGTCGACGGTCGGGAAGATCTGCTGGGCGCCGAACGAGTCGTCGAACACGCCACCGATCACCGTGAAGCGATCCGCCATCGTCACGACGTGGTCGGGCATCATGCCGGTCAGGCGCGCGCACTCCATGTCGGACAGCGCGATGGCCCGGTACCAGCTGGTCCCGATGAGGATCCCGCCGGTCACCTCGAAACCCCCGTAGTGGGGGCCGCTCGAGCAGCAGATCATGCCGCCGTCGCCAGGGCGGCACGGCATGTAGCCGCTGTTGACGAGCTCGGCCGGCATCAGGTTCGTCACCGACCAGGGGCCGCCCATGGTCACCCGGACGTAGACGCCCTTCCACTTGGCGTTGTTCATGGCGCCCTTGGCGAGGTCCGCGACCGGCGCCTCGACCGCCGTCGGCGTACCGGTGCCGGTCTTCATGACCATCGTGGGGCGAACCTGGAGCTGCTCGCGCGCTCCGGCGGGCATCGACGGCGTGAACCGGTCGAGCGTGCCGATGATCGTGATCTTGTCGCCACGAGTCGCCGTCATCGCGGCGGTCATGCCGTTCCAGGCGGTGCAGCTGCGATCGAAGTCGCAGAACACGCCGATGCCGCTGTACTCGCCGCCCATCTCGTCCTGCACGTACATCGTCTTCCAGTTGCCCGTGAAGCCAAGGACGATGACGTTCTGCACGGTCACCGGCGTGTGGTTGGCAGGGGTGTTCATGCGCAGGCCCTTGACGTTGCCGGTGTAG
>JAHFDS010000496.1 GCA_023248855.1 Myxococcales bacterium | reverse complement strand
GCGAAGTGAATTGGAACGGCACCAGAGCGCCCGGGGGGCGCCCGGCGGACCCCGGAGGGTGGAGTGTGCCCGCCCGCGCGCTATAATGCGGTTTTGCCGGTATGGGTGTGCGTCCCGTTCTGGGCCTCTGCTTCACCATTCTGATCGTGGCGATCGCGGCCCCGGCAGCGGCCGAGCTTCGCATCAGCAGCCTCTCCGTCTACCTCAACGACCAGGACGTGACCGTCCAGATCGCGGTGCTCGGCGCGATCCCCGCGAGTTTCACCGAGAGCATCCGGAGCGGGATTGCGAGCCACGTGCGCTTCACGGTGGAGCTGTGGCAGTACCGGCGAGCGTGGCTGGACCGCCTCTTGCAGAAGCGGATGATCGAACGCCAGCTCCTCTACAACGTGCTGACGAAGGAGTTCAAGGTCGCCTCCCTGGCCGGCGAAACCCGGGAGCCGTACATCTCCCGTGAGCTGCGCGACGCGCAGCGCGTGCTCTCCGAGCTGCGCGGGGTCAAGCTGATGCCGGCCGCGCAGCTCGACCCGAGCGAGCTGTTCTACGTGCGCGTGCGGGCGGAAGCCGCGCTCCGCGGCCAGAACACGTTCCTCACGCGCCTGTCTGGCGCGGCCGAGGAAACACCCTGGACGGACTCATCGCTGCTCACGGTCAGCCTGGTCCAGTAACATGCCGCTCGTGAACGTACAGGACCGCCGCAAACGCAACCTGGTAATCATCTGCGGGTTTCTCGTCCTGCTGGCCGTCGCCACCGCGTTCGAGTTCGGCATCCGCACCCCGAACATCCCCGTGGCCTCGACCATCGTGGTGTTCGCCCTCTTCAACCTGAACCTGATCGTCTTCCTGCTCCTGCTGGTGTTGCTCTTCCGGAACCTGGTCAAGCTCTCCTTCGAGCGCCGCCAGAAAGTCATCGGGTCCAAGTTCAAGGCCAAGCTCGTCATCGCGTTCCTGTCGCTGTCTCTCGCGCCGGCGATCCTGATTTTCATCATCGCGTCGAACTTCATCAACACCTCGATCGAGGGCTGGTTCAAGCCGCAGGTCGAGCGGCCGCTCGACCAGGCGCTGTCGGTCGCCCAGACGTATTACCAGAACCTCGAGGCGACAGCCCTGCGTCACGGCCAGCACCTCGCCCGGACGATCGCGCGCGACGGGCTCCTCGGCGAGGATCGCCTGGAAGCGCTCGCCGCGTACCTCGTCGACCAGCAGGACCAGCTCGGTCTGAGCGCCGTCACCGTCTTCAACACCGCGGGCCACGAGCTGGTGCACGTCAAGGATCCGGTCCTCGGCGATCTGCCGACGAGCGAGATCAGCGCGCGCCAGGTGCGCGAGGGGCTCGACGGCCAGGAAGTCACGACGGTGCGCGAGATCAGGGCCGGTGACCTCATCCAGGCCGTCACGCCCGTGTGGTCGCCCGAGCCCGCGCGGCAGGTCATCGGCGCCATCGTGGTCGCCACCCACGTCTCCGAGCGGCTCGAGCGAAAGGTCCGTGGAATCTCGCAGGCGTTCACCGACTACAAGCAGCTCAAGCTACTGAAGAACCCGATCAAGGGCATCTACATGCTGCTGTTCCTCCTGATGACGCTGATCATCGTCTTCTCGTTCGCGTGGTTCGGGCTCTATCTGGCGCGCGGCATCACGGTGCCGATCGAGCAGCTCGCCGAGGGCACGCGCGAGGTCGCCGCCGGTAACCTGAGCTATCGCGTGCAGGCCCGGGCCGACGACGAGATCGGCATGCTCGTCGACTCGTTCAACCGGATGACCGGGGACCTCGCGCAGTCCAAGACGCGGCTCGAGGCCGCGTACCTCGATCTCCAGGCCAAGCACGCCGAGCTGGAGGGACGGCGCCGGTACACGGAGACCGTCCTCGAGGCCGTCGCGACCGGAGTCGTCTCGTTCGACGTCTCTGGACGCCTGACGACGATGAACCGCGCGGCCGCCCGCATGCTCGGCCTGCCGGCGGCGGCGAGCCCCGGGCAGACGCTGCGCGAGGTCTTCGCGAGCCGCGACTTCGACGACGTCATTGCCCTGGCGCACCGGGTGAGCCGTCGCAGGGGCGAGACGGCCGAGCGCGAGCTGCACCTGCGGCGCGACGGCGCCGCTACGACGCTGCTCGCGGCCGCGACCGCGCTGCACGGGCCGGGCGGCGAGTACGCCGGCGTCGTGTTCGTCTTCGACGATCTGACCGAGCTGCTCCGCGCCCAGCGCCTGGCGGCGTGGCGCGAGGTCGCGCAGCGCATCGCGCACGAGATCAAGAACCCGCTGACCCCGATCCAGCTCTCGGCGCAGCGCCTGCGCCGCCGACTCGTGGAGCGCGGGGGCGACGACAAGCGCCTCCTCGACGAGTGCACGGGGACCATCATCCAGGAAGTGGAGGGCCTCAAGCGGCTCGTGGACGAGTTCTCCCGGTTCGCGCGCATGCCCGCGCTGACGCCCAAGCCGACCGACCTCCGGTCGCTGGTCGACGGGGTCCTCGTGCTCTACCGCGAATCGCATCCCGGCCTCTCGTTGACCACGCACTTCGCCGACGATCTGCCGCTGCTCCAGGTGGATCCGGATCAGATCAAGCGCGCAATCCTGAACCTCGTGGACAACGCGGTCGAGGCGGTCGACGGCGTGGGAACGGTCGCGCTCGAGCTCGGCTACGCGCCCGACACCGGACGCGTGCGGCTCACCGTGACCGATGACGGGACGGGCATCGCGCTCGAGGACAAAGAGAAGCTCTTCCTCCCGTACTTTTCGACCAAGGCGACCGGGATGGGGCTCGGCCTGCCCATCGTCCATCAGATCGTCTCGGATCATGGCGGCACGATCTGGGTCGAGGACAATCACCCCCGGGGCAGCCGCTTCGCGATCGAGCTGCCGGCCGCGGCGATCCAGCCGGCGCCGGTGACGACCTGACGCGCGATGGCCGGTGAGCACATCCTCATCGTCGACGACGAGCCGGCGATCCAGAGCACGCTCCGGGGCGTGCTGGAGGACGAAGGCTACCGCGTGACCGCTGTGGGCGGTGGCGTCGAGGCGCTCGCGCACATCGCCGAGGAGGCGCCGGACCTCGTCTTCCTCGACATCTGGATGTCCGGCATGGATGGTCTCGAAACGCTCGAACAGGTCAAGCGCGTCCGCTCCGACGCCACGGTCGTGATGATCTCGGGGCACGGCACCATCGAGACCGCCGTCAAGGCCACCAAGCTCGGCGCCTACGACTTCATCGAAAAGCCGCTGTCGCTCGAGAAGACACTCCTGATCGCCACGCGCGCGCTCGAGCACGCCCGGCTCGAGCGCGACAACGCCCAGCTCCGGCAGCGGCTCGACCTCGAGTGGGACATCGTGGGCCAGGGCGCCGCGGTGCAAGCCCTCCGCCAGCAGATCGCGACGGCCGCGCCGACCAACGGCCGCGTCCTGATCCACGGGGAGAACGGCAGCGGCAAGGAGCTGGTGGCGCGCGCGATCCACCAGCACTCCACGCGCGCCGCCGAGCCCTTCGTCGAGGTGAACTGCGCCGCCATCCCGGAGGAGCTGATCGAGTCCGAGCTGTTCGGCCACGAAAAGGGCGCATTCACGGGCGCGGTGGCCCGGCGCAGGGGCAAGTTCGAGCTGGCCAACGGTGGCACGCTCTTCCTCGACGAGATCGGCGACATGACGCTGAAGACCCAGGCCAAGGTGCTGCGCGCGCTCGAGGAGCAGGCGTTCGAGCGCGTCGGCGGCAAGGACACCACCAAGGTCGACGTGCGTGTCATCGCCGCGTCCAACAAGAACCTGCCCGAGCTGATCGAGCGGGGCCGGTTCCGCGACGACCTCTTCTACCGGCTCAGCGTGATCCCGATCGAGGTGCCGCCGCTCCGCGAGCGCAAGGAAGACATCCCGCTCCTGATCAATCACTTCATCGGGCGGTTCGCCGCCGAGAACGGCAAGCGCGTCAAGACGATCTCTGTCGAGGCGCTGGCGTACTTCCAGTCCTACGACTGGCCCGGCAACATCCGCGAGCTGCGGAACATGGTGGAGCGGCTCGTGATCATGACGCCCGGCGACGTCATCGGCAGCGACGACCTGCCTGCGCCGCTGCGGCCCAAGGACCTCGCGGTCGGGGGGGACGGCGGCCGGGAGCGCACGCTGAAGGAGGCGCGAGAAGCCTTCGAGCGCGCCTACATCCTGGGCGAGCTGCGGTCGAACGACTGGAACATGACGCGCACCGCGGCGCGGCTCGGCATCGAGCGCAGCCACCTCTACCGGAAGATCAAGGCCTACTCGATCACGCCGCCGAAGTCGTAAACTGGGCGGCACGGACGGATTCATGACGCTCTACGAGCTGAGCCCGGCGAAGCACCTCCTCGACGAGCCCGGCGGGCAGCGCGCGCTGCTCGACCGGGACGGCTTCGTCTTCTTCCGGGGCCTGCTGCCGCGCGAGGAGATCCTGCGCGTGCGCCGCGGGATCCTCGGCTGCTGCCGCGCCGCGGGCTGGCTCCTCGACGGCCCGGATTCGCTCGACGGCCGCGCGGATCCGGCGAAGGCCTGTGTCGAGCCGGAGCCGGCCTTCATCGCGGTGTACCGGGAGGTGCAGAAGCTCGAGGCCTTCCACGCTCTCGCGCATCACGGAGCGCTCCTCGCGCTGGCCGAATCAGTGCTCGGCGAGCCGGCCTTGCCGCACCCGAACAAGATCGCGCGGCTCAGCTTCCCGCAGAACGTTCGGCACACCACGCCCGCGCACCAGGACTTCCCGTTCATCCAGGGCACGGCCGAGACTTTCACCGCCTGGATCCCCCTCGGCGATGTGCCGCGGCAGCTCGGCGGGCTCATGGTCAATGCGGGAACCCACACGGGTGGCCTCTACGAATATCACCTGAGCCTCGGCGCCGGCGGCATGGGCATCGACTCGAGCACGCTGCCCGACCGGTGGCACACCTCCGACTATCGGATGGGAGACGTGCTGCTCTTCCACAGCCACATGGTGCATCGGGCGCTCCCCAACCTCACGCCCGATCTGATGCGCCTCTCGGTCGACTACCGCTACCAGGCCCGCTCCCAACCGATCGCCGAGCCCAACCTCCTGCCACATACCGGTCAGGCGACCTGGGAAGAGATCTACCGCGACTGGCAATCCGAGGAGCTCCAGTTCTACTGGAAGCGGATCGACCTGGCGGTCAGCCGCTTCGACACGACGTACTTTCAGAATCGCGACCGCGAGGCCTTCGAGCTGGCGGAGCGCGGCGACCCTGTCGCGCGCCCGGCGTTGTTGCGCATTGCCCACCGTGATCCCGACCCGGCCAAGCGCGAGCGCGCCGAACGCG
>JAHFDS010000495.1 GCA_023248855.1 Myxococcales bacterium | reverse complement strand
ACAGCACGGCGTGCGGAAAGCCAACCGTCCCGGTGATGGAGATGCCGTAGAAGCCGTCGTCGCGCTTGCCCGGCGCGAGGCTCCCGCTCGCCAGGCCAAACAGGGCCTCGCGCTTGGTGAGCGCCTCGGACGGCTTGAACTTCAAGTAGAGCTTGAGGATCGAGCTCGAGGGCGGATCGTGCAGCTGGATCTCCCCCTCGAGCGCCGCTTCCATGTCGGCGCCCTTGAGGCCCACGCTCTGGAGCCGCGCCGTGCCCTTTTCGACGTGGATCGTGCCTGCGATCGTCCCGAGCTTGATCTTGCCGAGCGTGACGCCCTGCGCGAGGAAGGGATCGTTGGTCGGGATCTTGAGCTTGGCCTTGCCGTCGCACAGCGCCGCCTCGGCGACCCTGACGTCGAGGTCACCGCTCGCCTGCGCGAGCTTGTGCGCCGGCAGCTCGAGGGCGCCCTTGAGGTCCACCTTGCCCCACACCGGCACGCCAAGCGCGCGCGGCAGCAGCACCAGCTTGGACAGGTCGATGCCCTCGGTCGAGAGCTTGGCGGTGGTCGCATCGGCACCCTGCTTGACCCGCGCATCCGCCGTGCCGCCGAGCCCCTCGATCGCGAGCTTGAGGTCGGCGCGCTTGCGCAGCGAGGCGATGACCCCGGCGCTCGCGTCCACCCGGTCGAGGCGCACCCGCGCTGGCTTGTCCTTGTCGGTCCTGCCGGGCAGCGAGATCGTGACGCCCTCGGCGGTCGCGCCGAGGGGCAGCGAGATCGCCAGCGTCTGCAGCTGTACGTCCCAGCCCTGTTGCCGCAGCATGTCCTGGACGCGCTCCTTGATACGCTCCTCCGGCAGCGAGTGCGCGAGCACCCAGAGGAAGCAGAAGACGGCGAAGAACCCGTAGGCGCCGTAGCGCAGCACGGGGCCCAGCGCTGGGACGGACGCCACGCGATTGCGCGCCGCGTCGCGGAGCTGCTCCAGTCTCGCGGCGAGCGCGCTCACGTCTTCTCCGGGCCGGTGTCTTCTTCGCCACCGGGCTTGGCCCCGGCCGGCGCGGCGCCTGGCTTGGGCTTCTTCGGGCCGGCCTCGGGGGCGTTCTCGAACGCCGAGATCACCATCTCGGCGTCGAGCTTGGAGTGCTCGCCGAAGCGCGACTTGATGTTCAACCGGCTCACGTACACGAGGTTCATGCCGGTCTCGATCTTCTTCATGAACTTCGACAGCGCCACGAGGTCCACCTGCCGGAACTTCACCTCGACCCCCTTCTGCACGTACTTCTTGCCGTGCGGCACGGGCGGCTGGTCACTGAGGTCGTTGGCGGTGATGCCTGCCTCGTGCGCGGCCGCCTCGACCATGGTGCCGAGCTGCAGGGGCACGCGGCTGATGCGCGTCTCCTGCTGCGTGGCCAGGCGCCTCGCGGCCATGAAGACCTCGCGGTTCTTCTCGATCGCGGCGAGCGCCTCGCGCATGGCCTCGTTCTTGGCCTCGAGGTCCGCCAGTCCATCCCAGATGAGGTAGACGAAGATGGCGGTGACCAGACCCACGAAGACGCCCGCCGCAGCCGTGGCGAGCCGCTTTTCGCGCTGCGATAGCCGATCCCAGCGCGTGCCGACCGTCGTCACGGGCACCTCGAGGTGAACGTGATGCTCCAGCTCTTGAGCTCTTTTTCGGCCGCCGTCGCGTTCGAGATGGTGCCCTTGACCACGTCGGCGAAGCAGTCGATCGACTCGAGCGACGCCTTGATCTCGTCCACCACGGCCGCAGACTCGGCGGTGCCCTTGAGGTAGCCCTTCTTTCGCAGATCGAGCTCGGTGACGTCGATCTTGGTCTTGTCACCGGGTGGCAGCTTCTTCGAGATCTCCTCCAGGAGGTCGAAGGCGCTCGCCTCGACGGTCGGCACCTCGACCCCCTTTCGACCCATCGTCATGCGCTTCGAGACCTCCTCCGCGTCGATCATCGGCTGGCCGAACACTTCCTGGGTCTCGCGCTTGAGGCGCTCGGTCAGAACGCCCTGCTCACGCCGCAGGCTCTGCAGCGAGGCGAACGCGTTGACGGCGCTGGCCGCCAAGACCGCCAGCGCGCACGCCGCGATCTGCAGCGCGCGCTGCCGCAGGAACGAGTAGTCGGCCTTGTAGGCCAGCTCGCCGCGGCGCAGATCGCCCGCGCGTCCGCCGTCCACCCCGATGAGCGCGACCGCGAGCGAAAGCGCATGGGGCCCCGGCTGCCTGGCCTCTTCGACCCGCGCGAGGTCGGGCGCCGCCGGCAGCGTCAGCGGCCGTACCGGCAGCTCGAGGCGCGCGTGGAGCAGCTCCGCGAGCCCGGCCGTCCGGCTGCCGCCGCCGCACAGCAGCACCTCGATCGGCTGCACGCCGAGCTCCGTGCGCGCCGCGACCAGCGTCGCGAGCAGGCTCGCCACGAGCGGCTCGAGCGCGCCGGCCACGATGCGTGACAGATCGGCGACCGCCCGCGACGGGGCGTCGTCGGGCCGCACGAGCGAGAGATCCGTGCGGTGCTTGGCGCGCTCGGCCGACTCGCGCGTCTCGGTGTAGGCGCGCACGATCGCCTCGGTGACCTGCGCGCCGCCGCGGGCGATCGACCGGGCGAATGCGGGACGCCCGCCTCGCACGATCAGCACGTGGGTGTGCTGGTGCCCGAGATCCACGATCATGCGGGCCGTGTCGCCCTCGGACGGCAGGCGTGCCGAAAGGACGCCGTAGGCGACGCTACCGAGCGTCACGGTGCGAGGCTCGCTGCCGACCGCCCCCGAGATCTGGTCGATGACGCCGCTCACGCGCTCGCGCGGCGCGGCCACGGCCAGAAGGCGCATGCCCTCGGCCGTCCGGTCGAGCTCGATCCAGTCGATCACGAGGTCCTCGACCGGGAAGGGCACGAGCGGCTCGAGCTCGAACGGCAGCACCGGGTCGACCTTCTTCGCGTCCTGGAAGGGCAGGGTCAGGCTGCGCTGGCAACCGTACTGGCCGGGCAAGGCGGCGTGCACGACCGCGTCCGCTCCGCGCTCGAGCTCGGAGAGCAGCTCCGCGAGCGCGGCCGCCTGCCGCTCCGCGATCGGCGCCTCGCCGGCCGGCACGACCCGCTCGTGCAGCGACACCAGCTCCGCCTGACGGAAGCCGGTGTCCATCACCGCGAGCTTGACGCTGTGGGAGCCGAGGTCGACCCCCAGGATTCGCTGCGACATGGTTATTCCACCCGGTAGTACTGCCAGAACCCCTGGCGCTGCGAGGCGTCGTCGGGGTTGATGGGGTGAGGGTTGAAGAGCTCGTTGTCCCAGATCGCGGTCACCCGGCGGCGCACCTTGCCGGCGGCGGCCGAGACGCGGAGCCGGTAGATGCGGCGCGGCCGGTCGCTCTCGTCGATGAACTGCTTGAGCTTGGCCGCGTCGAGCTGCATGCCCGCGACGTTGCAGGCGGTGCCGGGCGCCAGCGTCGACAGCTCGGCGCAGGGATCCTTGGCGGCATCCACCAGCTCCTGGACGTTCGAAAAGGGCGGCGTGCCGGTCAGCCCCGAGCGCTTGTCCCCGAGGATGCGCATCTGCCCGGCGAGCAGCGTGAGCTCGTTGCGATTGGCGTTCTGCGGCGCCCCGAGGTAGACGAGCATCGGCACGAGTGGCCCGCGAATGCCCGTGATCTGCAGCTTGCAACCGCCCTGCGACACGCTCGGATTGAACGGGTACACCGTGAGGAAGTCGCCGAACGCCATCATGAAGTCGTCACCGACGCCCTTGGCGAGGTGCACCTCCTCGACCGAGTCGTACTTGTTGTTCTTGGGCAGGTAGGGGTCGTCGCCGCTGTCGTAGCGGTAGTCCTCCGGCCCTGCGGGGCCGCTGCCGGCGGTGGCGGCCTGGCCGGTCGCGAGCGGAGTCCCCTGCACGATGACCTCGTCCGCATCGGAGAAGTCGATGATCGCGCGCGCCGTCGTCAGCCGGTCGGAGAACTGCCCGTTCGCGTCGGCCAGCTCGAACAGCCGGTCGTAGCGCGGGTCGGCCATCACGCCGACCAGCGTGTCGAGGATCGCGTTCTGCGTGGCGACCTGGTTGGTTCGCCCGCCCGCGCAGGACAGGTTGATGCGTCCGTCGTCGCTGTCGGGCTCGATCTCGATGCGCACGGGGCCAAGGCCGATGCCCTTGATCGCGCTCGCGTCGATGCCGAAGCCCGCCGCGAGGTCCTTGAACTCGTTCGTGGACTCGGCGATGGCCGGCAGGAACATGGGCGCGAAGTCCATGAGGTTCACGGGGCCCAGCATCTGGCGGATCTGCCGGTTGCCGTCGAGCAGCTTCTTCTGCAGGTAGATGATGAGGCGGCCGATGTCGAGCACGCTGCGCGCGGCGAGCTCGGCGCGCAACTCGTCGCGCGCGTTGAGCGCGGTCTGATAGTCCACGTTGGTCTGCACCGAGAACTCGGTGAGGAGCGTGGTCAGGATCGCCAGCGCGAGCAGCGTGATGATGAGCGCCACCCCGCGCTGCCGCTGCCGTCGCCCGCGACCCAGGCGCTGGATCAATCGAGCTTGAGCCACAGGGGGATCCTCGCTTCGGTGGTGATCACGACCTCATCCCCGCGCTCGCCTGTCACGGCGAGCTCGATGCGCACCTTCGACGGCAGGTAATCGACGGAGGTCGCGGTGATGGTGCTCCACTCGTCCTTCCAGGCCTTGAGGGGCGCGTCCCAGTAGCGAATGTTGAAGCGCCGCACGTCCTCGCACACGACGAAGCTGGTGCCCTTGGTGGCGCGCGGGTCCTCGTAGCTGAGCCGGCGCGTCTCGCGGCGGAACAGGCTCTGCTTGCTGCGATCGTAGGGATCGGGGCCGACGTTCCAGATCAGCATGGTCGAGTCGGCCTCCTTGACGTCCTTGACCAGGCGCTCGTGGGCGAACGTCGAGAACATGAGCTCGTCGAGCGTGCCGCGATCGGTGCCCTCGAAGCGCGTGCGCCGCTGTTGCTGCAAGAGGTCCTCGTGGTTCGACACGAAGGCCATCGAGATGTCCCGCGTCAGCCGCTCCATCGCGATGCGGACCTGCGCGTAGCGGTCCTGGACGCGGTCGGCGTTCTTGCGCGCGCGCGTGACGTCCGAGATGGTGCCGTAGAGCGAGCTCGCCAGCATCGCCAGGATCGCAACCGCGACCATCACCTCGATCAGCGTGAAGGCGCGCGCGGTGCGGGGCCTTGGCCGGAGCGCGCTCATCACCTCGGGCCTCCGCTACGGGCCGGCCCGCCCGGCGCCCCTGCGCCGCCCCGGCTTCCGCCGCCCGGCGACCCCGCGGCGCCCCCGGAGGGACCGCCGGCGAACGTCG
>JAHFDS010000494.1 GCA_023248855.1 Myxococcales bacterium | reverse complement strand
CTCGTCCCACCTGAGCCAGGCCGGCACCTCGCGGAGCACGACCTTGAGCCGCGCCATCATCGCTGCGAGCACCATGAACTCGCGATCGAGCGCCTGGCCCTCGCAGAGGCGCGCGCGCTCGGCCTCGATGCGCAGGAGATCGCGCAGGCTCGGCCGCGCGTACTGGAACACGCCCTCCCAGGTCCTGCCCTGGGCGTCTACGTGGCTGAAGGAGAACCGCTCTTCGCGCACCGGCTCGGCCGGCGATGGGGTCTTCTCGGCTCGCATGCCCCGTTGTTCCCGAGCGAGCAGGTCGGACGATCTTGTGATGACGCGAGTCACATCGAAGAGGTCGCGAACCTCCGGCTGCCCTGAGTTGTAGTATGCTACCGGTATGCTATAATAGCTCACCGTGAGCGCACATCAAGGCGATGGGGAAAAGGTTGTCCGTCTGACGATCACGATCCCCGAACCCGTCTCGAAATCCCTTCGGCGCTTCCTGGATGGTGCGGAGGAGGAGAAAGGCGCCCGCCCCAGCACATCTGAGATCGTTGCCGAGGCGATCGACCTCATGCTGCCCGTGCTGTGGGAGCGGCTTAGGCGTCGAGGTGAATCACCAGACGCCGCGCTGCTGCGCCGCGCTGCGGATCTCAAGGCGCGCCTCGCGCGCCCCGACCTGTCGAGAGCCGAAGTGGACGTTGCCATGCGGGAAGCAAGCCGTCTGCTTGATGAAGGTCGCCGGGAGCTGCTCAGCCAAGGGCACGACCCACGCGATCCAGAAGGCGCCTACGCACGATTCCGCGATGCTGCGATCGCCGCCTACAACGCGGGGGCGATGCGCGGTCAACGCCCCATGCGCAAATGACTCAACAACGAAGGAGAAACCATGCCACTTCGCTCTGCAGATCCAGACCTCGTGCACGAATGGATCGACGCCTACAACGCCAAGAAGCTCGACAATCCGCACTTCGTGCAGGTCCTCTGTGAATTGCGCCGGATGAACAACGAGCGCGGCAAGACGCACGACTTTGACCGCTTGGTGAACCTGCTCCGCTCTCGTGGTCGGGGCTAAGCTCGTCCCTCGCGAAGCTCAACCCGCCTCATCCAGGACGCGGATGGCGTTCCACTGCGTGTTCGTCCCGGCGATGCCGCGCGCGTTGACCTCGAGCGTCTTCGACATGCACCGGCAGCGCTGGATGTTGGCGAGCGTCTCGTTGGTCACGTGGTCGCGCAGGGTGGCGTCGAGCTCGCCCATGGTGATGACCGAGACGTGATCGGCGGCCGGCCAGAACCCGAACTTGCGGAGCGACGCGCCGACGAGGCGGAAGAGCTGGGCGGTGAACGTGACCGTGACGCCGAGCGGCGCGTACTCCTCGGCGAACACGTTGTCGAGCACGGTGATCGGCTCGTGCTGGATCTGCTCCTCGACGTTGACCTGGGTCGCGAAGCCGACCTTCTGGCCCTTCAAGCTGAAGATGCATCGGGCGCCTGTGTAGATCGCGCCCCTCTGGTACGAGGCCATGTTGCGCTCCCTGGGCTCCTCGCCCGGCTAGGTTGAGCCCGGGCGGCGCGAACGCGCGCCCGGAGGAGAGCGGGGGGCTGAAGGCGGGCCGCAAGCACTGGCCTCGTTCCAGGGCCACCCTGGCTGGATGTCTCGATCGTAGGGGCTATCTCCCCCGAAGTGATCTGCCGATTCGATCACGCGCGCAGCCCATCGCGCGCAGCGCGTACGCGGGCGCAGCCCGCGTCTTCGTCATGCCGTTCGGCACGGTTCATTCGCTTCGCTCATGAACCGATCGATCGGAGATCGATCTCTCTCCGATCTTCCCGATCGATCCTGACTCTCTCGAGATCCGATCCGGATAGATATATCTCTCTGACGCGCGCGCGCGATCCCTGGGGCCGGTGCCGGCCACCGTGCGTGCGCTACCCGGTGCGCAGGGGCCGGCCGCCCGACTCCCAGCGGGCGCGCAGCGCCTCGAAGGAGGCATGCCCGCGCAGGTTGGCGACGACCGTGAGCTCCGCGCGGTCGAAGTACACGAGGTCGAAGTTCGTCACACGATAGCGCCCACCGCCCGTGCAGCCCCCGCACTGACACGGGTAGGGGGTGAGGCTCCCGAGCTCCGCGATCAGGATGTCGCCGGACTCCATCTCGAGCACGCAGAGGTGAACCAGGTTGCCGGTCTGCCTGCCGACCTCCAGGTAGTGCTGGTAGTGACGGCGCCGGATGCCGTGAACCCGGATGCCGAGCCTGCGGTTCTCCGGGGAGTAGCCGAGCGTCTTTACTTCGAGCCAGTACCGCTTGCCGGCGAGGCACACGTCGAGGTCCGGCAGCACGAACGCGTCCCTTGCGAAGCGGAGCTTGGGCGCCTTGTCCTCGCTGTCGTGGGAGAGGAAGCCGTAGGACTCGATGACGCCGCAGCCGCAGCAGAAGCGCAGCCACTCGCTGACCAGCTTCTCGCCCTCGTGCCCGAGCGCCAGCTTCCGCTCGAACGAGGGCGGGTTGCTCACGGTGCGCTCGCCTCGTTGCCCCAGGTATCCCAGCCCTCGGGCACGTCACCGCGGCGGAACAGCTCGATGCGCCGGCCGTGCGGGTAGAGCCGATCGATCAGCTGGCGAAAGTGCTCCGGCTTCTCCGAGTGCCGTCCGGTGCGCTTGACCGCCTGCACCTGGTCCTCGCGCGCCTCGGCGTCCGGCAGGCAGCTGCCCCGCGTCGCGACGAGCAGGAGCTCGGCCGAGGCATTGTGGTAGTGGCCGAGGTTCGCTCGACCCTTCGACCACACGAACGCGGTCTTGTAGGAGAAGCCCCAGGCCTTGACCACCGTCAGGGCGTCATCGAGCAAGGGGAACGTCGCCCAGCAGAACAGCACGGCGTCGTCGTCTGCGAGCTCGCGAACGTCGAGGGCGCAGAGCTCCTTGACGCTCATGGTGGGGTAGTGGTCGGCCGCTGCTGTCGCGGCGTAGCCGGCAAGGCCCGCGCGCGTATCGCCGTACTCCCAGGGGGGATCGGCGTAGATGACGCGGTATCGGGTCGAGGTCGGGAGCGCACCGCAGCGCTCGGCCACCCGGTCGCGCTTGGCCTGGCGCGCGGCCTCGGTCGCGCTCATCTCGCCGGCGACGACCCTGCTGAAGAGGTCCGGGCGCTGTTTGGCGATCGCCAGGACGCGGGCGCAGGTCGTCGGTGAGGTGCCGGTCTCTGCCGCGAGCCGCGTGTGCGCATGCTCGGGCGAGCCAGGTGATTTGTCACATGACAAACGACTTGGCTCGCTCGTGATCTCGCTCTCTTGCGGGTCGTCGCTCGCTGGTGCGAGCCGCGAACCGAACGGCGTGTCTACGCGCGGTCGGAGCTTGGTCGCCTCGCTGCGGGCGCGGTTGGCCGCCTCGTGCAGGCGGCGCTGCTCTGCGTGCCAGGTCTCGTCCGCCTGCTTGAGCTCGACCCAGATGGCCACCCGCCGGTCGGCCGGCAGGTCGCGGCGCTGACCATTGTGGTCCCAGACAAAGCGCCACGGCGACCCCACACCGTCCCACTCGACCGTCCTCGGCTCGATGCCGAGGCTCGCGCACGCCAGCCAGCGATTGCGGCCGTCCAGGATCTTGCCGTCGCAGAGCACGATGGGCAGGCGCTGGCCGCTGTCGCGGATGCTCTCGGCGAGCTGGTCGAGCTGCCTCGGCTCCATGAGGGGGAAGAGTTGCGCCGCCGGGTGCACCGGCATGTCCGCGGCGGCTGGAGCGGGCGGTGCGTTCGGGGAGGTCTTCGCTTGATCGTCCATGCCCGCTGTCGCGGAGCGAGCAAATCGGAGAATCACGCGCTGTGGCGCGGGCCATGCCACACCGGCCTGCCGCCTGGCACATCCGGCGGCCGCTGAGCTGGAGCGCTTGACCCACCGCCGGCGGGCCGATCGTCAGCGGCGCAACAGTTTGTGTGTCCACGTCGGCCCGCGCTGGGACAACCCGGACGTCCCACCAACCGCACGCGCAGTCATGCGCGGCCGAACGCCGCGGATCCAGAGCCTGACACACAGGTTTCCCGGATATCCCCTGGGTCATTTCTTCTCGAACGCTTCCCCAGTCCTTAGCGTTCTTTCGTTCGACGCGATCTCCGACCAACGCCTTCCTGCCGAAGGCCGGACAGCGTCAATTCCCCGACCTGGAGGCTCGGCGATGAGAACTGTGGATGCGCGTGAGAGGCGAGTGATGCGCAGGTCCCGCGACAGGTCGCGGCCCCGGCGGCGCTACAACGCGCTCGCCAAGGCCACCAACCTCCTGCTCCAGCGCGCGCTCGCGTTCTGGAGGGACGTGCCCGCGGACCATCCCGAGGGGTTCGACGAGGTGGGCGCCGCTGGGATGCGCCTTCCGGCCATCACGGTGACGGACGCGGACCTGAAACGCGCGCTCCGCGACCTGGTCGACCTCGAGAAGAGCAAGCAGCGCGTCTGCCCCCAGGGGCTCACGGCGCGCTGGGTCATCACCAAGCGCGGCTACAAGATGAGCGTCTGCGTCAGGGCCGCCGCTGAGGGCGAGGACGCGCTCCACGCGGCCAAGACCGACGTGACCGGCATGCCCACCATCATGAAGGTGCCGGGGCACGACGGGCAGATGTTCCTCGCCACGCACGGCGCGCCCGGCAAGACCAGCGACGGCAAGAAGCTCGACCACATTCACCACCCGCTGCAGTACCTGGAAGACGACATCCACGCCGTCACCAAGGATCCCGAGAGCGACCGGCTCGGTCACTCGCCCGAGGAGGCCTACCACCACGCGATGCGCCACCACGTCGTGCGCGACTCGGGTGGCGGCGTGTTCGGTGTGCTGTCCGTCGTCAAGCGCGACGAGCGGGGCGAGCCTCTCGAGTGGGTCCTCCACCGAACTCGCGAGCACCAGTCGAGCCGCAGGGTCGCGCTCCGGCAGACGGGCGACACGCGCAGGATCCGCGGGCCTGGACTGACCCTCCGGGCCGCCGAGGTGGCGTTCCTGCGCGAGCATCCGCCCCAGGTGGGCGACCTGCGCGCACCCGACGGCCGCGTCTTCGCGCGTTACCAGCGCATCGCGCTCCCACCGCTCGACGCCGACGGCAAGCCCATCGCAGGCCGGCCGCCGAAGGTCCGCTACGACGTGCAGTCCGACCCGAGCATCTACGGCGGGCGCGAGCAGTACGACCAGCTCAAGGTCAATCCCTACTGGCAGAAGACGCTCGACGAGCCCAAGGCCGATGCGCTGTTCCGTCGCTACGTCGAGCAGTCGCGCCGGCGCCTGTTCCCGCGCGAGGCCGACCGCCCGGTGGCGGGCCCCGTCAAGGAGCTCCTCGACAAACACGGCGGCGACGTCGAGGCCC
>JAHFDS010000102.1 GCA_023248855.1 Myxococcales bacterium | reverse complement strand
CGGTCCGCCGCCTCCCTGAACGCCTGTCCGTATGACTCAAATTGGCCCGACCTTTTCCATTACATTGGTCCGACCTATCGGGTTAGAAGCGCTCTTCAGCGCCGGGGGGCGTTCTCAACTTAAGCGGGAGGTTTGGACATGAGACAGCTTGGTTTGTTCGTGGTGGTGGTCGCGCTCGCCGCCTGTGGCGGCGAGGAGCCCAAGAAGTCCAGCACGTCGGCGGCGGCCAAGAAGGCGCCGGACGCTCGCATGACCAAGAGCCTGGCGCAGGCCGCGCGCACGCGCAGCATGCCCACGGGGGCGCGCCCGGCCGACCCGCGCGCGCTCCAGCTCGGCGGCAAGCCCGTCGCGGCCCTGGGCGAGGGTGACATGGCCTGGCTGGTCTCGGAGGACCTCGACGGCGATCGTCGGGCAGAAGACGTGCTCGTGGTGCTCGAGGCCGCATCCGAGCGGGTCTACCTGCTCTGGTCGGCGCCGCTCGAGGGCTGCGCGGACAGCGCCGCCGGCATCCTGGTGGCGATCGACAAGACCGGCGCCTTCGAGGTGATCGTGGCCGGCAGCTGTGCCGATGCCAGCCTGCTCGCCGGCTGCGCGTTCACCGCGGCGGGTGCCTGCGACGGCTGCGGCGTCTGCGCCGTGCGCCAGGGCGCCCTCGCCTGCGCCGCCTCCGACGCCTGCGAGTAAAGCGGTGTGCGGCAGAAACGAATGGTGAACGGCAGAGGCGGGAGTCCTACGACTGGCGTAGCCCCGACCTCTCCGGGGCGAGCTTGTCGCCCCGCCTCGCCTTCAGCATCCAATCCGAACCGTCTTTGGGCAAGCTCCAGATCGACGAGCAGCACGTAGTTGCTGCCATCCTCCGTCCCCGCGCGAATCTTCTTGCCGTTGAGCGCATTTACGGCCGACGAGAACTGGTGCCGCCGTCGCGTCTTGTACTCGTGCCGCGGAAGCTACCAAGCGCGTTCCGCCATAGCGAGCGAAGCGAGCGTGGTGGCCGAGGACGGCACGGGGCCCCACGCGGCGCGGAGCGCGGAGCCACGAGTCGCTCGAGGGTGCGCATCGAAGCACCGGAGCTCCCGCGTATCGATGTGGGCTCGGACTACTTCTTGCCGCGGGAGATCACCACCTTCTTGATCACGACGTCCTTGGCGGGGCGATCGGGGCCGCCCGGTGCCTTGTCGAGACGGGCGATCTTCTTGACCAGCTCGACATTGTCGCACTGCCCGAAGATCTGGTAGTGGCCGTAGCCGCCGCCATCGTCGAGGTGCTGCTTCGGAACCTCGGTGATGAAGAACTGCGAGCCCGCGGTATTGGGTCCGCGGTTGGCCATCGCGAGCATGCCGCCCTTGTCGAAGTGGTGCGGGCCGTTGGTCTCGTCGGGGATCATGAAGCCTGGATCCCCCGAGCCATTGCCCGCCGGATCGCCGCCCTGGATCATGAAGTCCGGGATCACGCGATGGAACACGAGGCCATCGTACAGGGGCTTTTTCACCCAGCTGCTCGCCTTCTTGTCGAGCCAGGGGCGCAGGCCGCGGGCCAGGCCCACGAAGTTCGCGACCGTGTTCGGCGCGTCCTTGTCGAACAAGTCGCACTTGAACACGCCCATCGACGTGTGGATGGTCGCCAGCAGCGCGCCCTTGCCCTTGAGACCCTTGCTGGCCTCCTCGAGCGAGAACTTGCCGCCGGTCGGATCACCGTCGGCGCGCGCGGATCCGGGGGCGAGGAACGTGCCGGCTGCGAGGAACGAGACGATGGTCTTCTTCATGGCGGGCCGAACGTACACAAGGGCGGCCGCCCGGTAAAGTCCGCGACCGTGGCGCCCTCCTCAGAGGACCCGCCACACGCGGTGGAGGAACGAACGACGCAGCAGGGCAACCAGCACGATGGTCAGCGCCACGACCCCGATCGCCTCGACGACGGGCGCGAGGTGAAACCGCTCGGCCGCGCGCATCCCGATCTGGATGCGCACCAGCGGGTGCAGCACGTAGCAGCCGAGCAGAAGGTGGCGCAGCGAGGTGCTGATCCTTCCGAACGGGAGCGGCACATAGAGCACCACAGCCATGGAGCACAGTGCGAGCAGGTAACGCAGCTGCACGTTCGCGCCCCCGGCCGCGTGCAAGAACAGGCCAGGGAGTGCGAGCAGCATGATCGCGGCGAGCAGGATCAGCAGGCGTCTCCGCAGCTGGTCGTGTGTCCCGCTGCGCGCCAGCGTGCGACCCACCGCGACCGCGAGCGGCAGCGCTGGAAGGCAAAAGACGTACGCGGCGACCGCACCCTCGACACTGTTCGGCACGTCCGTCACGGCGAAGACGATGGCGGTCACGACGAAGCAGCACCCCACGAGGAGGCGGCCCGGCACTCCCTGCGTCGCGCGATCGATGCCGTGCGCGGCGATACCGAGGAGGAACAGCGCAGGCATGAACCAGAGGTGCTGCCCCGGCCCCGAGAGCCACATGTCGTCGACCCACCATGAGAAGGGGGCCTTCCCGTGGCGGAGTGCGGAGACAGTCTGCAGGCCGGCAAACGCGGTCGACCAGAAGAGCCACGGGCGTCCGATGCGATCGAGACGGCGCCGGATGAAGGCGCCCGTCGGTTGCGGTGTGGGGCGGCGCACGCTCAGAGCCAGCGAAACGACGAGGAAGGTCGGCAACCCCACGCCAAGGAGCAGGTGCACTTCGGTCACGTGAAACCAGGCAACGTCGATGAACCCGAGGAAGCGCAGCGCATCCCACCCCGCACGTCACCGAGGCCGGCGTCGAGCGCGGCGGACGTGGCGGCGACGTGCGCGCGGATCAACCCTCGCCCCTGGAAAGGCGGGACCGACGCGCGAGCGCGAGCTGGTAGATGGTGCGCCTCGGTGTGCCGGTGCGCGCGGCCAGCGTGGCCGCGATCTCCTTCGGGCCCTCCCCGCGCGCCAGCGCCGCGTCCACCTCGGCCTCGAGATCCACCGTCTCGCCAGGCCCATCCGGCGCGCCGCCCACGACGATCGTGACCTCGCCGCGCGGCGCCTGGTCGCGATACTGCGCCGCCAGCTCGCCCAGCGTCCCGCGCGCGTGCTCCTCGAAGCGCTTGGTCAGCTCCCGCGCCACCACCGCCGGGCGCCCGGGACCGAGACAGATCACGAGGTCCGCGAGCGTCTCGCCCACGCGACCGGGCGCCTCGTAGAGCACCATCGTCGCGGGTTCCGTGCGCAGCTTGCCGAAGGCCTCCTGGCGCTTGCCCTGCCGTCGCGGCGGAAATCCTATGAACACAAAGCGATCGGTCGGAAGCCCGCTGGCGACCAGGGCCGCCAGCACCGCGCTCGCGCCTGGCAGCGGCACCACGGGCGCACCCGCCGCGATCGCCGCGCGCACCACGCGAAAGCCCGGATCCGACACCCCGGGCGTGCCGGCCTCGCTCACGAGCGCGATGGATTCCCCGCGCGCGAGCCGCTCCGCCAGCGCCTCCGCGCGCTCGCCCTCGTTGACGTCGTGCACGGCCACGAGCGGCCGCTCGATGCCGTAGTGCGACAGCAGGAAACGCGCCGAGCGCGTGTCCTCCGCAGCGACGAGGTCGACCTCACCGAGAACGCGCACGGCTCGGTAGGTCATGTCCTCGAGGTTACCGATCGGCGTGGCGACCACGTAGAGCGTGCCGATCGGCCGCGATGCGGGCTCGATCCCCTCGGCGCCTGGCCTCACTCTCGGCCGGCAGCGACGTCGATGGCCTCGCCGAGCTCGGCCTGCAGGTAGTCGCGCAGCTTGTCGGTCAGACGCTTCTCGAGCTGCCGCGCGCGCTCGCGGCTGATGCCGTATTTCTCGCCGATCTCGTGCAGCGTGAGCGGGCTCTCCGCGAGCAGGCGCTCGTCGAACAGCGTCTTCTCGCGCCCCTCGAGCGTCGCTCCGAAGACCTGGAGCTTCTCGCGCAGGAGCTTGGCAAACTCGTTGGCCTCGACGCTGGTGTCCGGGCGATCGCCGCCCTCGAGGTAATCGAGGTGGCTCGGCCCGGCTTCCTCGCTCTGCCCGCCCACGGGCGCGTCGAGCGACATGTCGCTCGCCCGCAGGCGCTGCTCCATCTCCGTGACCTCCGCTTCGGTCACGTCGAGCCGCTCGGCCAGGAGCTTGGCGTCGGGCACGAAGCCCTCGCGCGAGAGCCGCTCACGCTCCTTGTTGAGGTTGAAGAAGAGCTTGCGCTGCGCCTGCGTCGTGCCGACCTTCACGAGACGCCAGTTGTTGAGGATGAACTTCAGGATGTACGCGCGGATCCACCACGCCGCGTAGGTCGAGAGCTTCACGCCGCGGTACGGATCGTACTTCTGCACCGCCTGCACGAGGCCCACGTTGCCCTCCTGCACCAGATCGAGCAAGGTGCCGTAGGCCCGTCGGTACTCGTGGGCGATCTTGACGACGAGGCGCAGGTTCGCCGTGACGAGCCTCCGTGCCGCGTGGACGTCCTTGGCCTCGAACCACATGACCGCGAGCTCGTGCTCCTCCTCGCGCGTGAGCAGCGGGTGCTTGCGCAGCTCCGCCAGGTACGCCGACATCGGGTCGTGGCGCACCATGCTGCTGCCACGCGACGCCCCCTCGTCGTGCGCGTCCGACGGCCGCAGCGCGACGACCCCGCCCTCGCGCTCCCGCGTGGGGACCTCCTCCAGCCACTCCGCCTCGGCGTCGATGGCGCCGTCCTCGTCCTCCCCGGCCGGCAGCGTCGCCTCCGCGGAGCCCAGGGCGAGCTCGGCCCCGGGATCGGTGGCCTCTTCCGTCCCCTCTGCCTCGACTTCCTGCGGCTCGCCCTTGGCGGGCTTGCCTGGTGAGGACCGCCGCTTGCTCATCGCGTGCGTCGTCGCTTATAGCACGGGCCTCCGATGCTGGCTCGATTGCTCCCGGTTGGCGTGCTGACGCTCTTCGCGGTGGGTCCGCTCCGTGCGCTCGGCGACCCGCCGAGCCCACCGCCGCCCGAGTGGCAGGACGACGCGGACGAGGAACCTGACGCCACCGACCGGGCCGGCTGGCCGATCGACGTGGGGCTCTTCGGCACCCTCGCGGCGGGCGCCTACCTGGAGGGCACCCAGACCGATGTCCGGCCGCGCCACCGGATGAACGACGACCCCTCGCGCACCGGCTTCGATCTGCAGCGGCTGCAGCTCGGCCTCCAGGGCACGCGCGGCCTCCTGACCACCCGGGTGTTCATCGCGATCCCCCACGCCGCCGGCGTGGAGATCGACGAGGCGCTGCTCGCGCTCCGGCTGCGCTCGACTGGCGGTGCGTGGCTCACGGTGGACGGAGGCGTGCTGCGCGCACAGGTGGGCCATCAGAACGCGCTGCACCTCGTGCAGCAGTGGATGCCGCGTCGCCCGGCGATGGCGTCGGTGATGTTCGGCCCGAGCGGGCTGGTCGCGCCGGGAGCGCGCGCCATCGCCGGCCACGACCTCGGCGACGAGGTGCGGCTCCAGCTGGCTGCCGAGGTCCTGAGCATCGACCGCGCAGCCGACGCGACCTTGCCGCCGCAGACGTTCGGTGGCGACGGCCCCGACGGCCCGACCCCAGTCTTCACCGCGTCCGGACGCGTGGGCGACCGCGCGCTCCTCGCCGAGGCCAGCGCGACCTATGCGTTCGGACGCATGTATTTCCCGGACCGCACCCAGCTCTGCACGATCGAGGACGTCACCACGCCCTGCCCGGCCGGCCGATCCCACGTGTACGGGGGGCACCTCCTGGCCGAGGGGCGTCCCGGCGGCACGCTCGTGCGCGGCGTGGTCGAGGCCTTTTTCCGGCGCGTGCCGACCTACAACCTCACGAACGGCGCCCTGTACGTGGAGCTCGACGCGCAGCCGCTGTCGTGGCTGGAAGCCGCGCTCCGCCTGGACGTCGTCGGCGTTCCGGCAGACAGCATCGTGCTGCGAAAGAGCCAGCTCTGGTCGGCGAGCCTGGCGTGGACGGGCCGCCATGCGCGCCTCCGCCTGTCCTACCAGTACGACCACAAGCCGCAGGCGCTCAAGGCCCCAAAGCCGCCCGCGCCGCCCGAGGTCGACGGCACCACCCTCTTCCTGCAGGCCGAATTCGGCCTCGGCGCCCTGGCCGATTACTTCAGGACCAACCACTAGTGCTGCCCGCCAGTAGTTGGACGGCATTTGAGCTCGGAGCAGCCTTCGCCTGCCAGCTGGCCGGCAGCACTCGCGCACGCGGAGCGTGCGCAAGACAAACACCTAGGGCCGCTCGTCGAACCAGTGATTTCACGGGAATCGCGGACAGCACTAGGTGTCTCGTTTGCTCGCGCTCTGCGCTCGCGAGTGCCGCACGCAGGGCGTTCGACGATTTCTCTCCACAACTCTACTCCGGTCCAACTTCTGACGAGCGGCACTAGGCATTAGATGACCCCCACCCTCCTGGTCGGTCTCCATCTGCACGGCGAGCGCGTCGTGCTCGTCGGCGCGCCCGAGGTGCTGGCGGATCGCCGCGCGCGCCTCGAGGCCGCCGGCGCCGTCCTGGTCGAGGTCGCGCCGGCCGACTTCGTCGAGGAGCACTGCGCCGGCGCCCGGCTGGTGATGGTCCAGGACGACGACCCGGCGCTGGTGGACCGGGCCGAGGCCGCCGCGCGCCGGATGGGCGCCCTCTTCTACGCCCACGATCGACCCGCTCGCTCGGACGTCTCCATGCCGGCCCTGGTGCGTCGCGGCTCGGTGCAGCTCGGCATCACCACCGAGGGCCGCGCCCCGGCCCTGGCGGCTCGCCTGCGCACGGAGCTCGAGCGACTGCTCGATGCGCGCGTCGCCGACCTCGCGGATCGCGTCGCCGAGGCCCGCGAGCGGATCGGTCCGGAGGCCGCGCAGCTGGTCGCCGAGAGCCTGCGCGTCGCGGCGACCTTGCGGATTGCCAGTGCGGGCGACGCGCCCGCGACGCTCCTCACCCTCCACGTCATCGTCGATGCCCTCGAGGGCGGTGGAGGCGCACCCCCGTCGCCGGCCGAGGTGCTCGCACGGAAGCTCGAGCACGAAATCGCCGGAGCGCTCGGCGGAGCCCACCCGGGCGTGCAGCGGGTCACCTTGTCCGCCCTCGACCCCGGCAGCACGAACTGCGGGCGCTGCGAGGAGTGCGGCACCTGGGTCACCGACCGCGATCGTCCCGAGCCTCAGACCGCGCTCACGAACGGCGCCCGCGTCAGCGGTCGCCTGCTCTGCGACGAGCACCTCCCGCCCGGCCACCGCTGGGCGTTCTGAACCTTCCGTCCCGCGTGTATTTCCCAGCGCTTGCGTGATCACCCTGGCTCTGCTACGAACCTGCTCGATGCGGTGGTTGCTGGCTCTGGCCGTGATGGGATGCCTCTTGGCACCCGCGCGCGCGCGAGCCGACGAGCACGCCGGCGGTCTCGACGCCGTGTGCGAGGACGAGCCGGCGCCGCCGAGCTGCGAGGACGACAGCCGCGGCGTGCGGATGGCGTGGCCGATCTCGCCGCCCGCGATCGTGGACTGCAACGACACGGAGAATCCGCTGCTGGCCGATCTCGTCGGTCGCTGCGACATGCCCGAGCTCTTGCCCAAGGCCGACCTCCAGTCGCTGGAAGACGAGCCCGAAGGCCCGACGAGCCCCGCGCCCGGTGACACCTGCCAGGGATCCTCTTGCAGCCAGGGCGATCCGCCGCTCTCGCCCAGGCGGACGCAGGACCTCACACGCACCTGGGTGCTGCCCATCGGCCCGATCACGATCGGTGTGCCGCGGGCGATCGCGCTTTCGCGCTGGCCCGAGCCCCAGGTCACGCCCTCGCACGTGCCGTTCATCCTCGATCGCCCACCCCGCGCGCGTTGAACGCCGCTCCGGCCTTCGGCCGGCAGACAGTCAGACAGTCAGACAGTCAGGACGGATCAGCAATTCACGAGGCTCACCCGCGGCGCGACGAGCGCGCTCCGGTGGGTGCCTCGCTACATGCGGGCGCGCGAAGGCGCGTACGCAGGAGGACACGATGAGCTCCGGAAATTCGACCAAGCAGATGTTCCAGGTCGTGGGGGTCGTCGGCGCAATCGCCGCCGGCTACTTCCTCGGCTGCGGTGGGCAGGCCGACAAGAAGCCTGACAACAAGGACAGCAAGGCCGCCACCGCGACGGCCAAACAGGAGGGCCCCGAGCGTATCAAGGTCGCGCTCGACCCCAAGGGCACGTGGAAGGGTGGGTCCGAGTCGGACGCGCTCGTCACGATCGTGGAGTTCTCCGACTTCGAGTGCCCGTTCTGCTCGCGCGCCGTCCCGACGCTCGAGCAAGTGCACAAGGAGTACGGCGACAAGGTGCGCGTCCAGTTCCGCCAGAATCCGCTGCCGTTCCACCAGAACGCAGGGCCGGCCGCCGAGGCCGCGGTGTTCGCCCACACCAAGGGCAAGTTCTGGGAGATGCACGACAAGCTGTTCGCCAACCAGAAGGCGCTGACCCGCGCCGACCTCGAGAAGTACGCGCAGGAGCTCGGCCTACCCGCGGACGACTTCAAGAAGGCGCTCGACTCGGGCGCCGCCAAGCAGCAGATCGCGGCGGACATGGAGGTCGCGCGCAAGGTGGGCGCGCAGGGCACGCCGAACTTCTTCGTCAACGGACGCCCGATCCGCGGCGCGATGCCGTTCGACGCCTTCAAGAAGATCATCGACGAGGAGCTCGCCACCGCCAAGCAGCTCGGCGGCGATGGCAAGGACGTCTATGCCAAGCTGATGGCCAAGGCCTCCGACGGCCCGCCGGCGCCGAAGGCGCCCCCGGCACCGGGCGCCGACGCACAGGTCTTCAAGATCCCGGCCGACGGCGAGCACGCCAAGGGCCCCAAGGACGCGAAGATCACGATCATCGAGTTCTCGGAGTTCGAGTGCCCGTTCTGCGGCCGCGTCACGCCGACCATCCAGCAGCTCTTCAAGGACTACGAGGGCAAGATCCGCCTCGTCTTCAAGCACAACCCGCTGCCCTTCCACCCGCACGCGACGCCGGCCTCGGAGGCCGCCTTCGCCGCTGGCGCGCAGGGCAAGTTCTGGGAGATGCACGACAAGCTGTTCGCCAACCAGAAAGCCCTCGAGCGCGCGAACCTGGAGACGTACGCCCAGGAGATCGGCCTCGACCTGGCGAAGTTCAAGGCGGACCTCGACTCGGGCAAGTTCAAGGAGCAGATCAAGAAGGACCAGGACCTCGGCGCCAAGTTCGGCGCGCGCGGCACGCCGACGTTCTTCATCAATGGCCGCACGCTGCGCGGCGCGCAGCCGATCGAAGGCTTCAAGAAGACCATCGACGAGGAGCTTGCCAAGGTCGAGAAGCTGGGCGTCCCGGCGGACCAGGTCTACGCCGAGCTCACCAAGGCCGGCCTCACCGAGGCCCCCAAGCCCCCTCCGCCGGCGGCCAAGCCGGGCACGCCCGATCCGAAGACGATCTACAAGGTCGACCTCGGCAAGTCGCCGATGAAGGGCAGCAAGGACGCCCCCGTCACGATCGTGATCTGGTCGGACTACCAGTGCCCGTTCTGCTCGCGCGTCGAGGGGACCCTCAAGCAGATCGAGAAGGAGTACGGCGACAAGGTCCGCTTCGTCTGGAAGGATCTGCCGCTGCCGTTCCACCCGAACGCCAAGCCGTCGGCGACGCTCGCGCGCGTCGCGGCCGAGAGCGGCAAGTTCTGGGAGATGCACGACAAGCTGTTCGACAACCAGAAGGCGCTCGCGCGTCCTGACCTCGAGAAGTACGCGCAGGAGATGCAGCTGCCCGAGGCCAAGGTCAAGGCGGCGCTCGACAGCGACAAGTTCGCCAAGGACATCGAGGCGGACGTCAAGCAGGGCAACAAGCTCGGCGCGAACGGAACGCCCGCGTTCTACATCAACGGGCGCAACCTCTCGGGCGCGCAGCCGTTCGAGGCGTTCAAGGCGGTCATCGACGAGGAGCTCAAGCGCGCCGAGCCGCTGCAGAAGAAGGGCCTCAAGGGCGACAAGCTCTACGCGGAGCTGGTCAAGGGTGGCAAGACCGAGGTGCCGTCCGGCCCGGCCGGCGGCGACGAGGAGGACAAGAAGGTCTACAAGGTCGACGCGGGCAACGGCCCGTCGAAGGGCCCGAAGGCCGCGCCGGTCCAGATCGTGATCTTCTCGGACTTCGAGTGCCCGTTCTGCTCGCGCGTGGAGCCCACGCTCAAGCAGATCGAGAAGGCGTACGAGGGCAAGGTGCGCATCACGTGGCGCAACTACCCGCTGCCGTTCCACCAGAACGCGACGCCGGCGGCGATGGCCTCGATGGCCGCGCACGCCCAGGGCAAGTTCTGGGAGATGCACGACAAGATGTTCGAGAACCAGAAGGCGCTGTCGCGGCCGGACCTCGAGAAGTACGCGACCGATCTGGGCCTCGACATGGCGAAGTTCAAGGCCGACCTGGACGGCAACAAGTACAAGGCCGACATCGACAAGGACATCGCCTACGGGAACTCGATCTCGGGCCCCATCGGCACGCCGACGCTGTTCATCAACGGCCGCAAGGTCGCGGGCGCGATGCCCTTCGAGTCGTTCAAGCAGCTCATCGACGACTCGCTCAAGGGCGGCAAGAAGCCCGCCGCGAACAAGAAGGGCTAGTGCTGCCCGCCAATAGTTGGACGGCATTTGAGCTCGGAAAAGCACAGGCCTGCCAGCTGGCCGCAGCACTCGCGCACGCGGAGCGTGCGCAAGACAAACACCTAGTGCCGCTCGTCGCACCCGCTGATTTCAACGGGAATCACGGACAGCACTAGGTGTCTCGTTTGCTCGCGCTCTGCGCTCGCGAGTGCCGCACGCCGGGCGTTCGACGATTTCTCTCCACAACTCTACTCCGGTCAAACTTCTGACGAGCGGCACTAGTCCGAACCCAGGCTTCGGGCTTCGACCCGAGGCCTGGGGCCTCCCTCGCTCAGCTCCCTCCATCCTCCGTACAGACCAGCACGTGGGCGCCTGCCGCGAGGACCTCCGGCAGGGTGCCCGGACGTGCATGCGCGAGCTCACGGAGCAGGATCGGCACGCGATCGGCGGGCGCGATCGCGCAGGACCTCCTGGAGAAGATCTCGGCCAGGGCGCGCCGGTCCACCAGCCTGACGTTCCGGGACCGTCCGAGCAGCGGCGCGGCCACGAGGTCCCGGTGGAACGACCGCGACACCGTGAGCAGCACCGTGTTGCGACCGCTGTAGAAGGCCACGGCCGGGTGGTAGACGTCGAAGGCGTACGCGGTCTCACCCCTCGGTAGGCGCGCGTCGAGCGCGAGCGCGAGCGCCTTGAGCCCCTGCGAGTAATCGGGCGCGATCAAGTCGGGCATGCGGAAGCTGAGCCCCATCGTGGCCACGAGCCCCACCAGCAAGCGGCCCACCCTGGGCGATTGCACGAGCGACGCAAGGCCGACGCCGGCCAGGCAGGCCACGGGGGCATAGGCGGGCAGCATGTAGTGCGAAAGGCGCGTCTGGATGGCGGAGAACGCCAGCACGGGCACGAGCGCCGAAACGCCGAGGGTGATCGCCGCCTGGCGCTGCCTGCGCAGCACCCAGGCGCCGTAGGCGGCCCCAGCGAGCACCAAGGGGCCGAGGACCGGATCGTGGGTCAGAAGCTCGCGCAGGTAGTAGAAGCCGTCGGTGCGCGCCACCAGCGTCGTGCTCGAGCGGTCCGCCACGTTGTGCACCACGTAGTCCTGCCAGAAGCTCGCTCCGTGGCGAACGGTCTGCATCGCGTGAAACGGCGCAGCGACCGCGAGGGCCACGAGCCCGCCCAGCCAGGGCCAGCGCGTGGCGATCACGTGTCGTCGCTGGATGCAGACATCGAGCGCGACCGTGGCGAACACCAGCGCCCCGACCGCCCCCTTCGCGCAGATCGCCAGGCCCGCGAGGAGGCCCCAGCGCAACCACGCGCGCGGCCGCTCGCGCGTGTCGAGATACGCGACCAGCGCGAAGGCGAGCACCGCAGCCAGGACGGCATCCTCGGTGGGCCGGCGACTGAGCCGCACCGGCAGATGGAGCGAGGCGTAGAGCACCGCGCCGAGCCACGCCGCCTGCGGCGACAGCCGGCGCAGGACGCCAAAGACGGCCAGCACGCACGCGATCGTCGCGAGCGTCGGCCACAGCCGGAGGGCCAGCTCGTTCGGCCCGACGAGGCGGATCATGCCGGCCTCGAGCCAGTAGAACGGCATCGGCCGCGCGTTCTCGATGGCGCCGAGAAGGCCGATGTCCAGCGGATGCTCGCCCCGAGCGATCTCCCGCATCACCGCCGCGGCGACGGACTCGTCATCGTTCTGGAAGCTGCCGCGCGAGATCCCGGGCAGGAGCACCAGCGCGAGCAACGCCACCAGCAGGACCTGGGCACGCCATCCGGCCAGCGCCGCCCAGGACACGCGCCGAGCATACCTCCGGTAGGCTGCAGCGCGCTCAGCTCAGCCGCTGCAAGGCGCCGCTCTCGTGCACGACGCGCAGCCGCGCCAGGTCGCGTGTGGGGCTGTCGGGGTCGAGCGGGCTCTCCACCGCGCGGCAGGTCAGGACGAGGTCGTCACCGGCCTCGACCACGACGTAGCCCTTGGCGAGGGCGTCCATGAAGGTCAGGTGGGGATTCAGCTCGCGTGCGGCGTCTTCGAGGTTTCGCGCGAGGGTCGTCTGATCAGGCGCCAGGTCGAGCAGGCCCAGGGACGAGATCGCGCCGCCCGAGAGCTCGGGAAAGCCGGGATCGCCATCGTTGCGGCCGGTGGTCGTCACCTGGCCACCCAGGAACGTGTGGAGGTCACCGCTGATGGCGACCACGCCGCGAATGCCGCGAGCGCGCACGTGCTCGACCAGGAGGCGGCGTTCCTCGGCGTAGCCGTCCCACTGGTTCGTGTTCACGGGGCGGCCGGGCGCGAGGTCGAGACCCATCATCACGGTCGAGGTACCGAGGAGCTTCCATCGCGCGGTCGAGGCCGCGAGGGTGTCGAGCAGCCAGGCGCGCTGCTCTTGACCGAGGTAGCTGCCGCCGCTCGAGATGGGCGCCGCGTAGCTGTGCAGATCCAGGAGGAAGAGCTCGAGCTGGGTGCCGAGCCGGATCGAGCGGTAGAGCACGCGGTCCGCGGGACCGGGCTCCATCGGCATCCACTCCCAGAAGGCGCGACGCCCGTTTTCGGCACGCTCGGCGACAGATATGCGCGCATCCGAATATGCTGCGGCCAGCTCGTGATTGTCCCAGACCGCCAGGAACGGGTGCGCGGCGTGCATCGCGCGGAGGTGCTCATCGGATCGATAGAGCCGGTATTTCGCGCGGTATTCATCCAGCGCCTCGGCGAAGCCGTCGCCCTTGGCGCCGATGGTGTCCGTGCGCGGGCCGGTGTCGTCGGTGCGCTCGTAGATGTAGTCGCCGAGGCAAAGCGCGAGATCGAGGTCGGGCTCGGCGGCCAGCCCCGCGTGCGCGGCGAAGTAGCCAGGCTGCCAGCCCTGGCACGAGAAGTACGCGAGCCGGATCGGCTGTGCGTCGGCGCTCGCAGCCGGCATGCGGAAACGGCCGGTCGGCGAGGCCACGCGCTCGGTGAGGAAGCGATAGTAGAGCGTGGTGCGGCCGTGCACCGCCGGCAGCGGCACACGCATCCGCACCGGCACGTTCGGCTCGTCGGGAAGGTCCACACTCATGCGGAAGATCGGGCTGGAGAAGCCCGGGTCAGCGGCGATCTCGACACCGACGCGCCGGGGCCCGACGACGTCCTCGAGCAGCGCAACCAGGATCACGCCACCACGTTCGTCGGGCAGCGAGGCCACGACCCCGCAAGGAAACGACGCCGACTCCGCGATCGGCTGCCGCCACCACGGCCGTCCATCGGCCGCGCCACTGCACGCCGGCAGCGCCAGCGCAGGGACCGCCAGGGAGATCGCTGCCAGAGCCTCGCGACGCCGCACGATCGCCGAGGCTACCCCACGCAGCGGATCGGGAGCACCACGACGTTGTTGTTCTCCTCGCACTCGCTGACGGTGGCGCCCGGATCGATCTCGACGCGCACGTCGCCGGTCGCGGGGCGGCTCGAGGTGTCGCACATGACGTCCGCGCACTGACCCGGCGCGAGCGCGCGCACCGTCACGCCCTCGCACAGCGTCCCGCCGGCGGTGTCGACGAAGCGAACCCGCACGCCATCGCCGCTCGGGCCCGAACCGCGATTGCAGACGGTCGCCATCACGCGGCCATCGCGCGGGCATTGCGGATCGCCACGCCCGGTCAGGTCCGGCGCGGCCTCGGGCGCGAGCGAGCCCTGCACGTTCTGGCGGAAGTCGTTCAGCCCCGGCGCGGTCCAGTTGCGCACCCACTGCGACGTGCGCGGGATGCGCCCGTCGTCCTTCACGTTCGTGACGCTGTACGCGTGCTGGTTCCAGATCGCACGCGAGGCGACCCAGCGATCGAGCACGTCCCCGAACACGCGCACGCCGGTGCGCGAGCCCGTGTGCGCCGCGCGGCAGGTGTTGCCCATCCCCAGCGTGCCCATCGGCGGCGGGGCGCACTTGAAGTCCCCTCCGCTGGCACCGTTGCACTGGGCGTCCGCGGTGCAGCGACAAAGGCCCATGGCGCAGGGCAGGCCGGCGGGGCAATCCGCCGCGGCCAGGCAGCGCAGCCCCGCGAAGCTCGCGTCGATCGCGGGGCACGTGATGGGGCAGTTCTGGTTCGACGGCACGATCAGCTTCGAGCGAAAGTTGCCCTCGACGTCGGCGACCACGGGGTTCTCGAGCCAGGTGCACGACGAGTGCTGCTGCGAGAACAGGACCTCGCCGGTCTTGCCCGCCAGGATGCGCACGAAGCACTCGTCGGCGTAGACGGCCTCGGCCGTGCCGTTGCCCTCGAAGTCGAACACCGAAGACCCGGTGATGTTCGACGAGTGATCCTGCGACGCCGCCGTCCACAGGATGCCGTCGGTGCGCCCCGTCCCGCAGCGCGCGGCGCTCGGCGCCATGCCGGCGCAGTCGGGATCGAAGATGTTGTAGCTGTCGGATCCGGCCACCGCGAGCTCAGGCAGGCCATCGCCGTCGAAGTCTCCGACGGTGGGCGGGCCGCCGCCGGTCGAGCCCGGCAGCATGATCGGCCCGAAGACCACGCGGCCATCGTAGGTCATGATGCGCGCCTGGCCGGCGCCCACGACCGCGATCTCGGCCTTGCCGTCGAGCCGCGTGCGGTCGTCCGCCGCGGCCGTCGCGCCGAAGGTGCCGAAGTCGGCGACCGCGACGTGCCCGGCCGAGCCCGTGAAGGTCGCGGCCCGAACGAGCTTGCGCATCGCGGCGTCCCAGCGCCAGCGGCCCTTCGCGGACACCAGATCCGGCGCGCCGTCGCCGTCGACGTCGGCGACGATCGGGAACTCGCCCTGCGGCAGCACGTGCAGCGCCCCCACCGTGCCATCGATGAGCGCACCATCGGGACCGTAGACCCAGCCCTCGACCAGCACCTCGGGGCGGCCGTCGTCGTCGAGGTCGTGCAGGGAAACGCCGGTCCACATGCAGGTGCCCGCCACGGGGCGCGACGGCGCACCCGTCGCCGTGTGGCTGCGCCACAGCTCCCGCCAGGTCATCATCGTGGGCTCGTAGCGGAACGCGACCACGCCGCCGAGGGAATCGAGCGTCACGATCTCCGCCCGGCCGTCGCCGTCGAGATCCCCGAGCGCCGGCGTGGCGGCGCCGTTGACGGGCACGGGAATCGTGTGCTGCTGCAGGCAGGTGCGGCCATCGATGATGCGGAGCACGCCGAAGTTGGTCGCATCACCCAGCGGGCCGAGGCCGCAACCGCCGTCGGTGCCGTCGTAGCTCGGGAAGACGATGGAGGGGCGTGAGGTGAGGTTGTCGACGTTCGAGCGATGGCCATCGAGATCGAGATCGACCACCACCGGCGTCGTCAGCACCTGCTTGTGCATCGGGTAGGCGTCCGCCGCTGGCGGTCCCAGCCACTCGCAGTGCGTCTGCGGTGCGATGAGACCTGCCGGCGCGGCGCGACGCTGGCAGCCCGCCGACGACTCGCCGTCGCGGAACGGCACGCAGCTCCCGCCGATGCAGTGGCTGTCGTTGGTGCAGGGACTGCCGTCCGCGGGACAGGCGCCACCCGCTCCGGCAGCGCCGCCGCTCCCGCTCCCCCCGCCTCTGCCTGCCGACCCGCCCGCCCCGGCCGTCCCCGCCCCGCCGGCTCCGCCTGGGGTCCCCAGACCCCCGCCGCCGCCCGTACCACCCCCGGTACCGGCAGACCCCATCGAACCGGCCGCACCGCTGCAACCGAGCGCCATCAGTAGGACAAACCCAACCACTGTCCGCATCGGTGCCTCCCCAACTCGTTCAGAGCAAGCCCCGCGCCACGCGGACGAATCCCACGGTCCCCACGCCAGTCACAGCCGCGACTCGACGCGGAAAGGGACCCGGGCGATGGGCCCGATCGGCTCAATTTCGACCTCTCCCTGCACGAGCACCTGGTGCCCCGCCAGCGCGCCCAGGGCCGCGCGGGCCGCCTCGCCGAGCCCGAGGAGCGGCACTCGCAACGGCAGCACCACCTCGGCCGGCTTGCCCGGCGCCACCTCGAACGGCTGCGACTGCTCCGCGCGACCGAGCGCGTGGCCGTCCACGGCCACCGAGTAGCTCGCCGCCTTGACCCGCACCGGAAACGGCAAGACGGGTGCGAAGGCCACGCGCACGCGCAGCGTGATCGCGCCCAGGTCCAGGGCCGGCGGCTCCACGCCCACCACGCGCGCACCCTCGCCCGAGAACACGCCGCTCACCACCATGGCGAAGCCGGGCCCGAGATCCGCCGTGCCCTCCGGCGTGATCTCCCCCTCGAGCTCGCCGAGCGCGCTGGTCACCGACAGCTTGACGCGCGCCCGGTACGGCACGCCGCCGCGCCCGAGCAGCGCGGGCAGATCCGGCGGCAGCGCGGCCAGGTCGACCTCGAACGGCAGCGGCAAGACCACCTCCTGGCCTGGCGCAACGTGCACGTCGGGGCGCGCCGCGCCCGACCCCACCACGCCCGGCCGCCCGGCGAGCGACACCTCGTACGAGGTGGCCCGTACGCGCGCCTCGCCGCCCGACTGCGACACGAGGCGAACGGCGAGCACCACGCGCGCCCGTCGGCCATCCACCGAGGTCACCTCGAGGCGGTCGACCGAGCGCACCTCCACCCGGGCCGCGGCCGACAGGCACGCGCTCGCCGCGACCCCGAGGAGCACCAGCGCCAGGCCTCGCACGGGCGCATCATCGCACGCCGCGCTGGTCACCGCGGGCGCTACTCCGCTATGGTCGGGGCGAACGCATGACTCTCGGAAAGCTCGTCGGCGGGCTGGTGTTCCTGGCCATCACGGGCGGCCTCGTGGCCGAGTTCGGCCGCGGCCTCGGGCCCGAGCTCGATCGCGAGCGCGAAGCCGCTTGCCTCACGATCGGCGCCATCAAGCGCGACGAGCCAGCGCAGGACTTCGAGCTGCCGAACCACGCTGGCACGAAGGTCCGGCTGTCGTCGCTGACGGGACGCGTGGTCTTCCTCAACTTCTGGGCCACCTGGTGCCCACCCTGCCGCGACGAGATGGCCTCGATGGATCTGCTCGCCAAGGATCTGCGCGGCACGGACTTCTCGATGGTCGCGGTCAGCCTGGACGAAGGGTGGGATCCGATCCGGGCGTTCTTCCCGTCCGGGACCACGATGGCGATCCTGCTCGATCCCTCGAAGAACCACGACGTGCCCCGCGCCTTTGGCACCGAGAAGTTCCCTGAGACCTACCTCATCGATCGCACCGGCCGCATTCGCTGGCACGTCGTCAACAAGCGCGACTGGACCAGCCTCGAGGCCCGACGCTGCATCGACTCGCTCCTCAAGTAGCGCCGCGGTCGTCTACTCGGACGAGCTGACGCCCTGGAGGATCCGCCAGAGCGTACCGTCGTCGCTGACCTCCTCGAGGACGGCGCCCGGCTCCTCCGCGGGGCTCACCACGATCACATCCGAGAGCTCCGGCAGGGGCGCCGCCGCGATCGCCTGCGCGGGAGGCTCCACCGCGTCCGGCCACATCGCCGCCGCGGTGAGCGCCACGCCGGCCGAGAAGCCCACCAGGCTCCCGGGCAGCACGCCCCGTCGCGCGCGACGCACCATCGCCAGCTCGGCCGCCGCCGCCTCGTTTCGAACCAGCATGCCGAGCGCCTCCGCGAGCTGGCTCCGCACCTGCTGCGCCTCCTCCTGCACGAGGAGCGTCTG
Organism: Myxococcales bacterium; assembly: GCA_023248855.1. Classification (GTDB taxonomy): domain Bacteria; phylum Myxococcota_A; class Polyangia; order JAHFDS01; family JAHFDS01; genus JAHFDS01. Next base: position 3,664 of record JAHFDS010000102.1, on the reverse strand, counting down.
CTGCAGGCTCACCGCGACCCGAGCCCGACTGCCCTCGATCAGCGCCGCGCGCACCGGATCACGCTCGGCCGCGAGGCGACGTTCACACCCCCGTCGATCGCTGCGCTCCTGGCGGACGACGGTCTCGAGATCGAGGATGACCACCGCGAGCTCCGCCATCCGCTCGCGCAGCGCCAGGATTTGCTGCTTGCGTGCCCTTCCTCGCAACCTGCTCGAGCGGCGGATCATGGTGCCTCCCGAAGGCCGTGCCTGCCTTCAGGATAGCGTGTCCGCGGGCCGCGCGCCGTGAGGGCGCCCACAAACCGCGTATGATGCCGCCATGCCGCAGCTCTCACGGCGAGGCCAGGACATGCCTGCCTCACCCATCCGCAAGCTGGTCCCACGCGCCGACGCCGCCAGGCAGCGTGGCACGCGCGTCTACCACCTGAACATCGGTCAGCCCGACCTGCCGACGCCGCGCGGCTTCTTCGAGGCCGTGCGCAGCTTCGACGCCCCGGTGCTCGAGTACGCCCACTCCGAGGGCATCCTGCGTGTGCGCGAGGCGATGTCCCGCTACTACATGACCGCCGGCATCGCCGCGGATCCCGCGCAGATGGTGGTCACGACCGGCGGCAGCGAGGCGCTCCTGTTCGCGCTCGCCGCGATCACGGACCCGGGCGACGACGTCCTGGTCTTCGAGCCCTACTACACCAACTACGGCGGCCTGGGCCGGATGCTCGGGATCGGCCTTGCGGCCGTCCCCACGACCGCGGAGACCGGCTATCACCTGCCGCCCGTCGACGCCATCCGGCGCGCTGTCGGCCCGCGGACGCGCGCCATCCTGGCCTGCAACCCCGGCAACCCCACCGGCACGGTGCTCTCGCTCGAGGAGCTGCGCACGCTGGCCGCCATCGCCGAGGAGCGGGATCTCTACGTCATCGCCGACGAGGTGTACCGGGAGTTCGTCTACGACGGTGCGCGCACCTACTCGGTGCTCGGCCCCGAGCTCGAGGGTCTGCGCCAGCGCGCCATCGTCATCGACTCGGTGTCGAAGCGGTTCTCGCTCTGCGGCGCCCGCGTCGGCGCGCTCGTCAGCCACGACGCGCGGGTGATCTCCTCGGCCACGCGCATGGCGCAGGCGCGCCTGTCGGCCGCGACGCTCGAGCAGGTGGGCGCTGCCGCCCTGATGGACATGCCGGCCGGCTATTACGACGACGTGCGCACCGAATACCAGCGCCGGCGCGACGTGGTGCACGGGGCGCTCGGCGCCCTCCCGGGCGTGACCTGCCGTCGCCCCGAGGGTGCGTTCTATGTGTTCGCCCGGCTGCCGCTCGAGCCGATCGACGGGCGCGACTCCGATGCCTTCGCGACCTTCCTGCTCGACCAGTTCAGCGACGACGGCGAGACCGTGATGGTCGCGCCCGGAGCGGGCTTCTATGCCACCGAGGGACTCGGACGCGACGAGATCCGCCTCGCCTACGTGCTCGAAGCCGACAAGCTGGAACGCGCGATGACGCTCCTGGCCAGGGGCCTATCCGCGTTCAAGTCTCGCAGCTCCTGAGAGCACTGGGCGTCACAGCGGAGGGTGACCGCCTTGCGCCGGCCAGCGCCCCGATGGCGCTGCAATCGCAGATCGACGCAGCTCGGCTGCCCATCGCAAGGAGTGGGGGCCCGTGAGAACTTGTCCGAACGGGGAGGGGATGCTCGGCATCCCCTATGCGGTCGCCGTCCGCGGCGACCGATCGTCAACCAAGGTACAGCGAGCGGGCGGTCAGCTCGCGGTGGTCGAGACCGGCGCCCCTGTCCATCGTCCTCAGACGCTCGGGCAACGTGGGGCGGAAGCGCCATTCGTCCGCGCGACCGCCGGCAGCCTCGAACGCCGCCGCCCAGTCCGGCCACCACGGCAGAAGCCGCGTGGCGATGGGCTCGATCACGAGGACGCGCGCGCCGCTCCGCGCCGCCTCGAAGAGCCGTGGCCGGAGCATGGACCGGGCCGCCTCGTCGAGCTCGTTGACGGTGTACGCGAGCAAGATCCCGGCGCCCGCCCCCGGCAGGCGCGCCCGCAGGAGGTCCCCGGGCGTCACCTTGCCGCGGACGCCCAGCGCGAGCAGGTTCGCCCGCGCCTCCTCGACTGCCCAGCCGCTCCGCTCGATGCCCTCGAGGCTCGCGCCTGCCTCGAGCGCCCACGCCGCGCCGGCGGCGCCGGTCCCCGCTCCGAGCTCGACGATCCGCGTCGGTGGAGGGCCCGTGGCGCAAAGGCCGCGCACCACCTCGCGCGCCACCAGGAAGTGCAGCGGCCCGTAGAACACCGCGAACGCCGCGCGCTTGCCCGCGCCATCGAGCACGCGCTCGCCCAACCGGTCGCGGCGAGCCACGTAGACCCGCGAGACCGCCGCGAGGCCCTTTCTGATCTCCTGGAACGTCAGTCGGCGCAGGTGGCGCTCGAACAGCGCCTCGACCCAGGGCTCGAATGGATCCACCGGCGAAGTCTACCGTGGCGAAAGCCGCCCCCGCGACGGGGCCCCCAGCACGCCACACGCCACGCTGCCGTTGCCGTCTGGGCGCGGGGTCCGTACGATCGGGGCAGACCGGGAGGTCCGATGCGCCGCCTGCTGCCCGCACTGCTCTCGCTCGTGCTCCTGCCGTCCACCGCCCTGGCCGCACGCGAGTGCTGGGAACGGAACGGCTTCTACATGAACGACCGGGCGACGTACGAGCGCGTCCAGACGTGGTGCAGCGAGTTCACGAGCCACACCGACGGGGCGCTCGACTGGCTCTACGTTCATTTCCCACCCAACTACGATCCGACGCGGCCGACGCCCGTCCTCTTGTGGTTCCACGCGGCCTTCCAGAGCGAGGGGCCGATCTCCGATCCCCGCATGTTCAACGGAACGGACGGGTTCGTGGGCGGGGTACCGGGCAAGTATGGAGTCATCCTGATCGGCGTCGCGCAGCGGGGAGAGTGCAATTTCCTCGGCGACATCTACAACGAGAGCCTGCCGCAGTGTGAGACGTCGCCGCAGGCACGGCAGGCGGCCAAGGACGACATGCTCGAGCTGTTCAACGAGCTCGCGAGCAAGTTCAACATCTCGCACATCCTGGCCGGCGGCTCGAGCATGGGCGGCTACGTCTCCTTCCGCCTCATGCAGCTCTTCCCCGACTTCGTCGATGGCGTGGTGACCTCGGCGGCAGCGCTCTGCATCCGCACCACCAACGACGCCCCGCCGCCGAGCTGCATGGGCAGTGAGCAGCAGGCCGGCAGCCAGGCCATCTACATGGCCGCTCAGGCCGGGACGTTCGCGGACAAGCTGGTGTACATGGTCGTGGGTACGCAGGACGACGTGCCCAATCTGCTGGCTGGCGTGCGCTACATGCGCGGGCTCGTGAGCGGGAATCCTTGGCTGCGATATCACGAGGTGCAAGGAGGACCGCACGAGAACTACTTCGCCGACGACTACAACGTCGCCACCGGGCAGGGGGAGAAGTGGCTCGTCAACAACCGCGCGGTGCCTGACGTCGAGGACTCGATCACGCAGTTCCTGGCTCAGCCGCGCGGCCCCATCCATCCGCGCACGGGCTACACGCCGCCGCCGGCTGGCGACGCTGCCTGGTACCTGACAGACCGCATCCTCGCCTACTCGATGGGTGGAGGCGCGGGATCAGGTGGCGGTGGCTCGGGCAGCGG
>JAHFDS010000493.1 GCA_023248855.1 Myxococcales bacterium | reverse complement strand
CTCTCCTGTCAGGTTTGGCGAGAACCAGCGTGATTTCGATCCCTTCCGCCGCCGCCGCGCTGCGGGCGCGGGCAGCCCGCGAAGGCCGCTGGAACGAAGGCCCGGACAATCACCGCATCTCGCACGATCCCGCCGTGGATCCCTTGCAGGATCCCGCCTGCCTGGCGTCCGCCGATTCCGCTGCATTTTCGATCTCTTGCAGCGCTAACCGATCATGAGAGGTTCCGGACACTGTGCCTCGATTGGGAGCTCAGGAGGTCTAGACAGAAACGCGTAGACCGATCCCGAGCGTCCGGTTCCTCGACCGTAGCGGCTGAGCCAGCTCGAACACCGGACTCGGATCGGGACCGGGAGCGGAACCGGGACCGGCTTCGGATGGCGCCGGATCAATGCGACTCTGTTTAGAGTCGTCCGTGTCGTTCTGCCCCTGCACGGGCAGTGCGTACTGAGGCGCCCAGTATCGCAGCCAACTCGCTCGCTTCGCGCAGAACGGGACTGAGATCCTCTTCGATCCAGCCAGAGCGGGCCACCAGCGCCGTCCAGTAGCATGCCTCCCTCATCTCCTTGGCAGCGACGGCCACTTTGTGCACGAAGTCGGCGCGGCTCTCCGCCGAGCGGCCCTCCTCGTAGTTCGAACCCGCACCCGTCCCGGAGCGTACGAGTTGCAAGCCGACGTGGCGCGCAGCCGGGTGTTTGGGCAACCGCGCTGCCAGCTGCACCACCGTCACGCCGAACACGAGCAACCGCTCGGCGATGTCCGCACCGACGCGCATTGCCGGTTGCCGGTTGCCAATTGCCGGTCTCCTGTCTCCTCCGGGCCGCATGCCAGGTTCTCGGCAGCGCGAGCGGAAAGTTGCCTGGAACGTCACCAGTTTGATCCACGCGTCCATGCGACGCTGGCCAGCATCACGCACCCGCGCCTCACTCTGGCGCGCTCGCCCTGGTCTCCTCGCCCTGATTCCTCTTCCCTGTGTGATTCCCTGTGTGCGAAACGCGCGCGGTCTGGGCGCAACTCCGCCTGAGCACGCGCTTGCCGGGCAGGGTTGGGCGGCGGCTGGCACGGCATCGATTTCGCAACGGCGGGAGACCGGAGGAACCTCATGTCGAGTCCAGACCCGCAACTGTCCGGAGCAGGAGACCCGAAACAGGAGACCGGCAACCGGCAGCCGGCAAGTCCCGGATCCGGGCATTGCCCGTTGCCCGTTGCCTGTTGCCCGTCTCCTGCCTCCTGTTCCGGGGTCCGGCGCCCCGCGCTCGGACTGATCGCGCTCCGATGGCTGCTCGGGGCCGGCCTCCCGCCTGGCGGACGGCGGGACGATCACGGCCTTGACGGCAACACGACCGATCGGCAGGCACGAGCCCAGATCCTGGTGGTGGAGGACGACGCGTCGCATGCGCGCCTGATGCAAGCGCTCCTGGCCGACACCGGCTGCGAGGTCCGATGCGCCAGCGATGCCAACCAGGCCCTCGCCCTGCTCGAGGAGGGCCTCGTGCCCAGGCTGATCGTGATGGACCTGCAGCTGCCGGGCCTCGACGGGCTGGCGCTCGCTCGGATCTTGCTCCAGCGCAAGGAGCTGGCCGACACCAGCATCCTCGCGGTCACGGCCTACTGGGGCGAGGAGACCGCCGATCAGGCCCTGGCCGCGGGCTGCAGCGCGTTCGTCGAAAAGCCGATCGACGCCGATCCCTTCCACGCGCTCGTGGCGCAGTGCCTTTCGGCCAGGGGGCACTCGTGACCCGGCCCACCGTGCTGGTGGTGGAGGACAACGAGCTGGCGCGCAAGCTGGTGCGCGTGACGCTCGAGCCCGAGGGCTACACCGTCCTCGAGTGTGAAAGCGCGCGCGGAGCGCTGGAGCGGGTGGCCGAGGCGCCGCCGGACCTCATCCTCCAGGACCTCGTCCTACCCGATCTGAACGGGCTCGAGCTGGTCCACGCGCTGCGCGCGCTGCCGGGCGGCGCGAACCTTCCCATCCTCGCGCTCACGGGATTCCTGATGCGCGGCGAGGCCCAGGGCGTCGCGTCCGCGGCTGCCTTCGATCGGATCCTCGTCAAGCCCATCGAGCCGAGCGCCCTGCTCGAGGTCGTCGCCTCGTACCTACCGTGCGGGAAACCCGCGCAGCCCGTGGGCGCGGGCAGGCACCTCCTGCTCGCCGATGACGACCGGGTGCAGCGCAAGCTCACCCGGCTGCTCCTCGAGCAGCTGGGCTTTTCGGTCACGGCGGTCGAGGACGGGCAACAGGCGCTGGCGCGGGCGTTCGCGTGCCCACCCGACGCCATCGTCTCGGACGTGCTCATGCCCGGCCTCGATGGCTTCCAGCTCTGCCTGGCCGTGCGCAATGAGCCTCGGCTGGCCCACATCCCCGTGCTGCTCGCCAGCTCGAGCTACATCTCGGACGACGATCGGGCCCACGCGATCGCCGTCGGAGCCCACACCCTGGTGGTGCGTACACCGGATCTCGATGCGCTGACCACGCAGCTCCTCGAGATGCTCGCCTCCCCGGTCAGGCCGCTCGGCGACCAGCCCCAGGTCCTCGAGCGGCACCACGGCCAGCGCATCCAGGCGCAGCTCGAGCGTCAGAGCGCGCTCGTCGAGACCCTGCGCCAGCGCAGCGTGCTCGGCGGCAGCACCACCGCCGTCGTGTCGGGCCTGACGGCCGCGCTGGCCACCCGTACCGAGCGCTCGCTCGACCAGGCCCTTTACGCCGTGCTCGACGTCTGCGGCGTAGAACATGGCGCGATCTTCCTCGATGAAGCGGGCGGCAGGCGGATGGTCGCCGCGCACGGCATCGAGGAGGCTGCGAGTGTTGCCGGGACCGCGGGACAGGTCACCGTGATCCCGATCGGCACCGCCGATCAGAGGATCGGCGAGCTCGTGCTCGGCACCGGGTCATGCCTGCTCGAGGGCGAGGAGTGGACGACGTTCACGAGGTTCCTCGGCGCGCAGCTCGGTCAGGCCATCGCGCTCGCCCAGGCGCACGCCACGGCGGTGGCCGCGCAGAACCGCTGCGAAACGCTGCTCGAGAATGCCCACGACGCCATCTTCGTCCTCGACTCGGACGAAGCCATCCTGCAGGTCAACCGGGCCGCGGAGGAGATGCTCGGGCTGCCACGCGCCGCGCTCTCGGGCAGGCGCCTCTCCGACATCGTCACGGCCGAGGGGGGCGTGCGCAGGGCCGACGGCTCCGAGGTCATCGTGACGCTGTCCTCGCGGATCGTCGAGCTGGACGGGGCGCGCTCGACCATCGCCATTGCCCACGACGTGACCAGGAAGATGCAGGCGCTCCGCGCCCTCGAGGTCAGCGAGGAGCGCTACCGGACGCTCCTGCACAACCTCCCCGATGTGGTCTGGACCGCGGACGCCACGGGGCGGCCGATCTTCGCCAGCGAGAACGCCACCCAGGTGCTGGGTGTGACACCGGAGGAGCTCTGCGCCCCCGGCTCGCCGGTCTGGTTCGAGCGGATTCATCCCGAGGATCGCCCCAAGGTCCAGGCTGCGTACACGGCGCTCCTTGCCCGTGGCGAACCGATGGATGTCGTGCAGCGCGTCCTCCACTCGGACGGTCGCACGCGCTGGATCCGCGGCCGCGCCACGTCGCGCTACGACCGGGACGGCGTCATGCACGTGGATGGCGTCTCTACCGACGTGACGGCCCGGGTGGAAGCCGAAACCGCGGCCCTCGCACGGGAGCTCGAGGCTGCGGCGCTCCGCGCCGAGCAGAAGAAGATGCAGGAGCAGCTGATGATCTCCGACCGGATGGCCTCCATGGGGACGCTCGCGGCGGGGGTCGCGCACGAGATCAACAACCCGCTGGCCTGCGTCCTCGCCAACCTCGAGCTGGCCGAGCGGGACCTTTCCGAACGCGCCGAGGACCTGCCTCCCGGGCTCGCGATGACGGAGATCCGGGAAGAGGTCCAGGATGCTCGCAGGTCGTCCGAGCGGATCCGCGACATCGTCCGGGACCTGAAGATCTTCTCGCGGGCCGAGGAGGAAAAAACCGGGCCCGTCGACCTCCAGCGCGTGATGGAGTCGACCCTGCGGATGGCCTGGAACGAGATCCGGCACCGCGCGCGCCTGGTGAAGCACTATGGCAAGACGCCGCCCGTCGAGGCCACCGAGTCGCGCCTCGGGCAGGTCTTCCTCAACTTGGTGGTCAATGCGGCCCAGGCCATTTCTGAGGGTCGCGCAAAGGACAACGAGATCCGGATCTCGACCGCGGTGTCCCCGAATGGCGTGGTCGTCGTGGAGATCGCCGACACGGGCACGGGCATGCCCCGGGAGGTGCTGGATCGACTGTTCACGCCGTTCTTCACGACCAAGCCGATTGGCGTCGGAACCGGCCTCGGACTGTCGATCTGCCATCGCATCGTCACGGATTTCGGCGGCTCGCTCGAGGTCGAGAGCGCGGTGGGCCAGGGCACGACCTTCCGGATCTCGCTGCCGGCTGCGCGCGGCGAAGCGTCCGCGGCGGCGCAGAAGGTGGCGCTCGGCTCGCTGGCCCGAAGGCGCGGCAGGATCCTGGTGGTCGACGACGAGCCGCTGCTCGTCCGGGTGGTGGAGCGGACGCTGGCGGGCGAGCACGACGTCGTCGCCCTGTCGAGCGCCGACGAGGCGCTCGAGCGGATCCAGGCGGGCGAGCGCTTCGACGTGATCCTGTGCGACCTCATCATGCCGCAGAGGACGGGCATGGACCTTCACACCGCGCTCTTTCGGCTGGTTCGTGAGCAGGCCGACCGGATGGTCTTCCTCAGCGGAGGCGCCTTCACGGTCAGGGCGCGGAGGTTCCTGGCCGAGATCCCGAATCCCTGCATCGAAAAGCCCTTCGACGCCCTCGCGATGAAGAAGCTCGTCAACGACCGCATCCGCTGAGAGGAGCCACGCATGGCCCATGATTCGGACCCGGCCCGAGTTCTTCTGGTGGACGACGACGAGGACGTCCGGCGCGACTACGCCAAGGTGCTGCGGCGGCTCGGCTTCGGCGTGGAGACTGCGGCGGACGGGCAGGAGGCGACAGAGCTATTGGGGCGCGGCGCCTTTGACGTCATCCTCACGGACCTCTCGATGCCGAGGATGGGTGGGCTCGACTTCCTGCGGACGGTCTGGCAGCAGGATCTGGACATCCCAGTCGTCCTGATGACCGCGCAGCCGGAGCTCCAGACCGCGGTCGCCGCGGTCGAGTACGGAGCGTTTCGATACCTGACCAAGCCAGTGGCGGTGGACGCGCTCGGGGAGGTCGTGCGACGCGGCGCCAGCCTGCGCAGGATGGCCACGCTCAAGCGCGCGGCGCTCGAGCTCGCAGGGGCGGACGGGCGGCGGCTCGAGGATCGCGCGTC
>JAHFDS010000492.1 GCA_023248855.1 Myxococcales bacterium | reverse complement strand
CCGCCCCCACCGCCCGCGCCGGTGGTCGTCGAGGTGCGCGAGGAGCGCGCGCCGACGCCGCCCCCGCCGGCTCCGCCGGTCGTGGTGGTCCAGCCGCCCGCGCCGGTGGTGGTGGCACCGAGCCCGCCGGTCGAGGTGCAAGCGGTCGAGGTGCGCGCCAAGGACGAGCGGCCGGCGATGGAGCGCAAGGTCGAGGCCGCCCAGGTCGAGGCCGCCCCGGCCGAGTCGCCCAGGGTCGAGGCCCCCAGGGTCGAGGCCCCACAGGCCCGAGGCCCGAGGCCCGAGGCCGTCAGGGTCGAGGGCCCCAGGGTCGAGCGGGTGGCTCCGGGCGCGAGCGCCAGCCCACCCGTGGCAGCAGTCGGTCCCGTGGTCGAGAAGAAGAAGGAGGAGCTCCCGCTCGGCCTCACGGGCCGACGCATCGAGCTCCCGCCGCGCTACCAGATCGAGAATCGCGACAAGCCGCAGGGGCTGGTCACGCGGCGCGAGATGCAGCAGCGCACCGCGCGTCCTGGGATGCGACCGGGTGGCGGTCCTCCTGGCAGCGGCGGCCCGCGCCCGGGTGGCTACGGCGGGATGGCGCAGAAGCGCGGCCTGCCGCCAGGCAAGAAGGCCAAGCAGACCCAGATCACGACGCCCGCACAGCACAAGCGCGTCATCAAGATGGAGGAGACCATCGCGGTCTCCGATCTCGCGCAGAGGCTCGGCGCCAAGGCCACCGAGGTGCTCAAGAAGCTGTGGAGCCTCGGCATGATGCAGACCACGATCAACTCGTCGATCGACCTCGACGCCGCGACCCTCGTGGCCCAGGAGTTCGGCTACGAGATCGAGTCGATCGCCTTCAAGGAGACCGACGTGCTGGCCGAGGCGCCGGACGCGGCCGAGGACCTGCACAAGCGCGCGCCCGTGGTCACCATCATGGGCCACGTCGATCACGGCAAGACCACGCTGCTCGACGCGATCCGCGACGCCAACGTGGCCGCGGGCGAGGCGGGTGGCATCACGCAGCACATCGGCGCCTACAAGGTGTCGACACCGTCCGGAGACGTGGTGTTCCTCGACACTCCGGGTCACGAGGCCTTCACGGCCATGCGCGCCCGCGGGGCGCAGGCGACCGACATCGTCGTCCTCGTCGTGGCGGCCGATGACGGCGTCATGCCGCAGACCGAGGAGGCGCTCGCGCACGCCAAGGACGCCAAGGTCCCGATCGTCGTGGCGGTCAACAAGATCGACAAGGTGGGGGCGAACCCCGATCGCGTGATGAACGAGCTGTCGCAGCGCGGGCTCGTGCCCGAGGCGTGGGGCGGCGACACCATGTTCGTGCAGGTGTCGGGTCTCAAGCGCCAGGGCGTGGACACGCTGCTCGAGAACCTCGCTCTGCAGGCCGACGTCCTCGAGCTCAAGGCCAACTCCAAGAAGGCGGCCAAGGGCATGGTCATCGAGGCGCGCCTCGATCGCAACCGCGGGCCGATGGCGACGGTGCTGGTGCAGGACGGCACGTTGCACGTCGGGGACCTCATCGTGGTTGGCGAGGTCAGCGGCAAGGTGCGCGCGATGCTCGACGACAAGGGACGCCAGCTGAGCGAGGCCGGGCCGTCGACGCCGGTCGAGCTGCTCGGCCTCGACGGCGTGCCCGAGGCAGGTGACACGCTGCGCTCGGTCGCGGACGAAAAGACCGCGAAGTCGCTGGCGGAGCACCGCCAGGAGATCACGCGCAGCAAGAAGGTCGGCCCGAGCGGTGGCTCGCCCAAGGTGTCGCTCGAGAACCTGCTCGAGCGCATCCACGACGGCGGCATCAAGGAGCTCAAGGTCGTCCTCAAAGCGGACGTGCAGGGCTCGGCCGGCGCGCTCAAGGACGCGCTGTCCAAGCTGTCCACGGAGGAGGTCCGCGTCAACGTCATCCAGGTCGGCGTCGGCGGCATCACCGAGACCGATGTCAACCTCGCCAAGGCAGGCGGCGCGGTCATCATCGGCTTTCACGTGCGTCCGGCCGGCAAGGCCTCGCAGCTCGCGGAGCGCGAGGGCGTGGACATCAAGCTCTACGACATCATCTACGAGGCCCTCGAGGACGTGAAGAAGGCGATGGCGGGGATGCTCGCGCCGGTCGAGCGCGAGAAGCCCGTCGGCCAGGCCGAGGTCACCGCGACCTTCAACATGCCGAAGATCGGCACCATCGCCGGCGTCAAGGTCAACGACGGCAAGCTCACGCGCCAGGCGCAGATTCGCCTGGTTCGGGACGCGGTCGAGATCTGGCGGGGCAAGCTGGGCTCGCTCAAGCGCTTCAAGGACGATGTCCGCGAGGTCACGCAGGGCTACGAGTGCGGCCTCACCCTCGACGGCTACGGAGACCTCAAGATCGGAGACGTCATCGAGGCGTTCGAGATCGAGCAGGTCGCCGCGCAGCTGAGCTGATCGCTCGGCCCCCACCCATGCGCCTTCCCGCATATTTTGCGGCCCGCCCTCGGCTGTCGGCGGGCGGCTGATCATGTACGTCGGCGTCGCGCGCGTCGTGCTGCTCGTGCCGGGGGCGCAGTCGCTCAAGGACAAGCGACAGGTGGTGCGCCGGGTGCGTGACCGGGTGCTCGCGCGGTTCGACTGCGCGGTGGCGGAGGTCGGCTCGCTCGATGAGCACCAGCGGGCGGAGCTCGGCTTCTCCGTGGTCGGCGGCGACCGACGGGTGCTCGAGCGAGTGCTCGGCGAGGTCGTGGAGCACGCCATCGAGTCCGGCGAGGGGCGCGTGATGACGGACGAGCGCGAGGTGATGCAGGTGGGCGAGGAGCTCGGTCGCCCGCCCGTGGCGCACTGGGAGCCGGAGGCGCCGAATCCGCCGCAATACGGGCGTCCGGAGGCGCGCCCGGTGCGCGCTGCGCCGGGCCCGCGGCCGACCCTGCGCTCGAGCCACCGGCGAGGGCGACCATGAAGCGCCCGGGGCACGTCCCGGGGCGCGGCCCCACGCAGGTCCCGCGGACGGCGCGCGTCGGCGAGCTGGTCAAGGGCGTGGTGAGCGAGCTCCTGGCGGCGGGCAAGATCAAGGACCCGCGCGTGCAGGGACGGCTCGTAACCGTGACCCGCGTGGTGGTGGCGGGCGACCTCGGCGTCGCGACGGTGGGCGTCGTGGTGCACGGCGATCGCGGGGACGAGGTGCTCGCGGGCTTGAAGAGCGCGGCGGGGCTGTTTCGGCGCGCGGTCGGTGCCGAGCTCAAGGCGCGCGTCACCCCCGAGCTGCGGTTCCGGCTCGACGAGGGCCACGACGCCGAATCGCGCATCGAGGCGATCCTGCGGCAGGACCGGGCCGCGGCCGAGCCGCCAGTCGAGCCACAGTCCGGGACCGGCGACGACGATAGCGACGACGACGACGCGTGAGCGGTGGATCCGTGGGTCGGGGTCCGAGCGGCCTCCTGCTGGTCGACAAACCCACGGGGCCGAGCTCGGCGTCGCTCGCGCGGGCGCTCGGCCGAACGCTCGGCGCGGCCAAGGTGGGGCACGGCGGCACGCTGGATCCGATGGCCAGCGGCCTGCTCGTCGTGTGCCTGGGCGAGGCCACCAAGGTCGCCGGGTACCTGCTCGACGCGGACAAGGGCTACGAAGCCGAGCTGACGTTCGGCGTCGAGACCGACACGCACGACGCCCAGGGGCGCGAGACCTCATGGCGGGATGCGAGCGCCCTCGGGGAGATGGCGCTGCGCGCGGCGCTCGGGCAGCTGACGGGGGCGATCGCGCAGGTGCCGCCGATGCACGCGGCGATCAAGGTCGAGGGGCGAAGGCTCTACGAGCTCGCCCGCAAGGGGCAGGAGGTGGCGCGCGCGCCCCGGCCGGTGGTCGTGCACGCACTCGAGCTCGTCGCGTTCTGGCCGGCCGCCGCGGACGAGCCTCCGCGCGCGCGGGTGCGGATCGCGTGCAGCAAGGGTACCTACGTCCGGGCCCTGGCGCGGGACCTCGGCGCCGCGCTCGGCGTCGGCGCGCACCTGTCCATGCTGCGGCGCACCCGTACGGCGGGGCTCGACGTGGCCGATGCGCGGACGCCCGAGGCCATCGAGTCGGCGCATCGGGCGGGTACGCTCGTGCTCCTGGCCCCGGCGCGCGCGGTCGCGCACCTGCCGCAGCTGGTGCTCGGCGCGGAGGAGGAGCGGCGGGTGCGGATGGGGCAGGGCATCGCGCTTCCGCCGGAGCTCGCGGGGCGCGCGGAGGGGACCGCGCTGACGCTCCTCGACGAGCGCGGGGCGCTGGTCGCGCTGGCCGAGGTGCGCGCCGGCCGCGCCAAGGTCCTGCGTGGGCTCAACGCCGATCAGTGAATCCGGGCCTCGACGGGCAGCGCGCGGACGATGGCCGCCTCGGTCGAAATCCATTCGTCCAGGCGCATTCGTAGCGACGGCTCGTCGACCAGGGGCCGGGCGAGGGCGAAGAAGAGCTCCCGGTGGCCCTCCTCGCTCGCGGCCAGCTCGGCGTAGAAGGTGGCGAGAGCGGGCTCTGGCAGGGCCCCGGCGAGCAGGCCGAGGCGCTCCGCCGATCGCGCCTCGATGAGCGCAGCGCACAGGAGCAAGTCGAGCTGGCGCGCGGGCTCGCCCTTTCGGACCCGCTGGCGCAGTCGTTGCGCATAGAGGTCGCCGCGGTCGGGCGTCAGCACCACGCCACGGCGGCGCAGGCGCGTCGCCACTTGCATGACGTGGCGGCTCTCCTCGTGGGCGAGGCGCGACAGCGCGCGGACGAGCTCGGTGCGCTCGGGGTACTGATGGATGAGCGACAGCGCGGACGCGACGGCCTTGCGCTCGCAGTGCAGGTGGTCGCGCATGGTCGCGTCGAGGTCGCCGAGGGCGATCGCGAGCCAGCCGGCGGGCGTCGGGCACCCGAGCGCGAACGAAGCCATCCCCATCGAGTACCAGATCCGCTCGCCGCGAGCACGTCGCGCGGCCCGATCTCCGGGGGGTGGTAAGGTCCGCCCGTGGCGACCGGCTCCTCGCGCTGGCGTGGGTGGGTGCTGGCGCTCGCGGCGGCGTTGGCGAGCGCAGCCGTGGCGCTCTGCGCGGTCTCGTCGAGCAGCTGGCTCGAGGCCCACCGCGGTCGGGGCCTGTGGCGCGAGGTCACGAGCGTGGCGCTCGGCCTTTTCGGCCTCGGCACGCTCGGACTTTCCGGGCGGCTGCGCGCGCGCTTCTTTCCCGCGGTCTGGCCCCGGGTGGCGCTCGGCGCCGCCGCCGTGGGGGCGGCGATCGTGCTGTCGCTCGCGGCCAGCGCGCTCGGGGCGGGCCTGTCGGGCTCGACCGGGCTCGACGTGGCGGCGCTCCTCGCGGCGTCCGGGCTACTCGTGGTGCTGGCGGCCTTCCGCTCGCCGCTCGAGCAACGGGTGCGGCGGGAGTACCT
>JAHFDS010000491.1 GCA_023248855.1 Myxococcales bacterium | reverse complement strand
ATCGCGTGCCCGCCGGGCCCTCCTGCGCCACCGCCTGCGGTCATGCCGGCGCCCGCGCCGCCGCCGCCAGCCGCGCCGACCGAGCCCCCGGCGCCCGCTCGCCCACCGACTGCGTCGCTGCCGCAACCGGCGAGGAAGAGAATCATCACGATCCCGCGCATGTCGCCCGCCTGATGCACGCCAGGTGCCAGCGCGCCGGGCGACCTCTCGAGGGGTTCCGTCGCCCTCGCCCATCCGGTGGCACAGCTTGACGCGCGCGCGGCTGGCCGCGTTGCCTCAGTGCAGCGCTTGTCGCCAGCGCTCCACGTCGAGCGTGGGGCCGCCGACCGCCACGCCTCGGAACAGCCGTCCGAGCTCCGGTACGCTGAGCGCGAACACGCCGTCGGAATCCCGGCTGCCGCCCTTGGTCACGCGGCCCCACGGGTTGCGCAGCACGATGAACCGGCCCTCGGGGCGCAGCACGGACCCGACGACGGAATAGACGTGGTGCCCGGCAATGCCGCGAAACCCGGTGTCCTGCGGCGTGTTCGCGAGGATGCAATCACCCTCCTTGAGCCAGGGCAGGATCGCCTCGGCGACGCGGGTCGCATCGAAGCCATTTCTCGCATCGCGCCCGCGAAATGGGAAATAGCGAACCGGCCAGCCGGTCAGGCTGAAGACGGCGTTGGCCGCATTGCCGCCCGCGCCGATGGCGTCGTAGCCGCCCTTGGCTTTCGCGAACGCCTTCTCGAGCAAGAGCGGCCACAGCGCGCCGCCGTGGTCGGCCCGCCGCGCGTAGAGGAGCTGGCCGCGCGCGTCAGTCGGGAGCTGGCGGTCGATCCGCACCTCGACGACGCGGCGCTCTTCCGGCGTGCGCCGGCCCTTCACCGGGGCGTCGAAGAAGCGCACGATGAACGTGCCGTCGCCGCGGTCCTGGATTGCAGACTCGATGATCTCCGGGTGATCGCCCGCGAGCTGTGCCAGCGCGGCGAGGAAGTAACAATCGCCAGCGTGCGTCTGCACCACGTCGCCGGGCAGCGGCCGTCCATCTCTGAACAGTGGCCCGTCGATCACCTGGAAATGCGCGATGTCCCTGCCCATCGCCGGCGGCTGGTCGGCCGGATCGGAGAGATCGATGTCGGTGCGGATCTGCTTGGCGGCGCCGCAGCCGCCCACTGCCAAGACGCAAGCGATCGACAGGGAGGAGCGCAGAGCCTCTGTCATGGTCTCGACAATATCGAGATTCCCCCACGCAGGGACACTACGCGGAGCCCGATCGACCCTCGCCTGAGCCGCGCTTGTTCTTCGCCCGCGCGGAGGGGCGCTCCGGTGGCCGGGCGCGATCCATGGCGCCGATCACACGCGCGATCACAGGGGCGAACCCCGGGCTGCCCGCGAATGTCAGCGCTGGAGCGAAAAGGCCCACCAGCTCGTCCACCAGACGCCGCGTACGCGCCTGCCCACGCGACCGGTCGTGCAGGAAGTACAGCAGGAGGCCGAGGTGCGCCAGCCACAGGGCGCGCGCCAGGACCTCGGCGGTGGCAGAGGGCAGGCCGAGCGGCGCCAGCGCCTCGGCGAAGATGGCGGTGCTCCGGTCCCGCAGCCCGGCGGTGCCGCTGCCGAAAACGCTCAAGGGGTCATCGGGATCTCCGGCGCTGCGGAACACCGCGCCGAGCAGCTTGCGATCACGCGAGAGCACATCGAGCTTGCTGTGAAATGCGGCCGCGAGGCGCGCGGTGACGTCGCTGGCCTGCGCGAAGCGGGCGTGCGCGGCCGCCTCGTGCGCACTCTGGTTGCGCTCGTAGTAGGCCATCACGAGCGCCTCCTTCGAGCGGAAGTGGTAGTAGGCGGCGCCGAGCGCCATCCCGGCCGCGGCGGCGATGTCGCGCATCGTGGTGGCGTCGAAGCCGCGCTTTCTGAAGAGGCCGAGCGCGGTCTCGAGGATCCGCTCGCGCGTGCGCTCGCGCTTGCTGGTCACGTCGGGGCCCCGCAGGTGCCGCCCGTGCAGCGCGCGCCGACGAGCGTCCCGAGCCAGCCACGGTGGCGCGAGACCGCCTGGAAGAAGCGGTCCGCGAGCGGCAGGACCGCGGGGCTCGCGAGCCGGTACGACCACTCGCGCCACTCGACCAGGGCCCACAGGCACATGAGAAAGGCCGCCGGGCCGATCCAGACGTCACCGGTATCGTTGACCACGACCAGCTCCCGCCCGAGCGCGGGCACGCTCGAATACCAGGCTCGGGCCTCTCGGCTGCGCGCGTCCACGAGCTCGAGCGCCACGAACGCCGGCTCGGCCTCGAGCCAGTCGCGGCAGCGGACGCACAGCGGGCAGGCACCGTCGAAAAGGACCGTGAGCCGCACGGCTACCTCGCGCCGGCCGGCTCTGCGCGCAGGTGCTCGTGGCCAAGGTGGGCGTGCGGGGCCACCGGCGGGGGCAGCGCGCCGAGGCGCGCGCGCCGGCGGATGCGGTGGAACAGGTAGAGGTTGCAAAAGTGCATCGCGCCGAGCGAGAGCAAGAGCGCACCGAGCTTGTACGACAGGACCTCGGCCGCCTCGATCGCGCTCGTTGTGGGCGTGCCCGCCTTCATGAGCAGACACGCGTAGCCGAGGTTGACCAGGTAGAACCCGACCACGAGCAGGTGGTTGATGGCCTCGGCCATGCGTGGGTCATCCGGAAACACGCCCTCGAGGAACACCGAGCCGTTCCGAAACAGCGTCCGCGCGAGCCACACGGTGAGCCCCACGCTGACGAGCCCGTAGGCCGAATAGACCGGGATGAGGTAGCTGGTCGCAGGCATGAAGACCTTC
Organism: Myxococcales bacterium; assembly: GCA_023248855.1. GTDB lineage: Bacteria > Myxococcota_A > Polyangia > JAHFDS01 > JAHFDS01 > JAHFDS01. Next base: position 2,568 of record JAHFDS010000491.1, on the reverse strand, counting down.
CTTCCACGTCATTTTTGAACGTGTTCATAACATGAGGTCGACTGCAATGACTGTCAAGGAATATTGAACGTGTTCATAATTCGGGGCGGGCGCGAGACGGCGGGCGTGAGCCGGCGCCGGCCTTCGCCCCTCGATCTCGGCTCGCTAGTAGCGCCTGGCCGTCGTTCGGCTAGAATCGCTGGAACATGCGGATCCTGCTGGGGCTCATCAAGGGCGCGATCTTCGGGGGTGGCGTCGGCTTCGGCGCGTACAAGCTGGGCCTTTCGGGCTCCCTGGGGTTCGTGGTGTGCGGCGTCGCAGCCGCCGTGGCGGGCCTGGTCTGCGGGCGCGCGCCGTGGCGGCACGAGACGCTGGTCACCCCCATCATCAAGATGGTCTTCGGCTTCGGCGTCGGCGCCGGCCTCTACTACGGCTGGAACGCGCTCGGCGTCTCCGCCAGGCTCGCCTCGTTCGGGGGGCCTGCCGAGCTGCACGCCATCGCTGCCCCCGCGATCATCGCGATCCTCTACGGCACGTTCGTGGAGATCGACGACAGCGCCAAGGCCGGCAAGGCCAAGCGCCCGCCTGAAGTCTGAGGTCCCCGCTCCGCGACCGGTCATGTGATGGACACGCTGGTCCTCGCGCGCGCGGACATGGGCGTCTCGCTCGCGTTCCACATCGTCTTCGCGGCGATGGGCGTGGCCCTTCCGGTGCTGGCGCTCATCGCGGAGCTCGGCGCCCGGCGAGGCGACGCCGACGCGCTCGAGCTGGCCAAGCGCCTCGGCAAGGGCACCGCGATCCTGTTCGCGGTCGGCGCGGTGTCGGGCACTGTCCTGTCGTTCGAGCTCGGCCTGCTGTGGCCGCGCTTCATGCGCACGTTCGGCGAGGTCATCGGGCTTCCGTTCGCGCTCGAGGGCTTCGCGTTCTTCACCGAGGCCATCTTCCTCGGCATCTACCTGTACGGCCGCGGGCGCGTCTCGCCCCGGCTGCACCTCTTGTCGCTGGTGGTGGTCGCCGGCTCGGGCGCCGCGAGCGCCGGCTTCGTCACGCTGGTCAACGCCTGGATGAACGCCCCCACGGGGTTTCGCCTCGAGGGGCTTCGGGTCGCCGAGGTGGACCCCCTCGCCGCGATGTTCGCGGCGCCGTGGCGGCACCAGGTCGTGCATGTCCTCCTGTCCTGCTACGAGGCCACCGCGTTCGCGATGGCCGCCGTGCACGCGTGGATGCTGCTCCGGCGCGGTAGCTCCCCGCTGCATCGCAAGGCGCTGCGCATCGCCCTCGCCGTGGGCGGCGTGTGCGCGCTCCTGCAGGTCGCCTCCGGGGATCGCTCGGCCAAGCACGTCGCCGCCGAGCAGCCGCTCAAGTTCGCCGCGATCGAGGCGCACTTCCGCACGGCGAAGGGCCCGGCGCTGCACCTCGGCGGCCTGCCGGACACCGCCGCCATGCGCGTGCGTGGCTCGCTCGAGATCCCGCGCATGCTGGGGGTGATGGCGTTCGGCGACCCCGACGCGGTCGTGCGCGGGCTCGAGGAGTTCCCGCGTGAGCTGTGGCCGCCGGTGGCGGCCGCACACTGGGCCTTCCAGGTGATGGTGGGCGGCGGCTCGGCGCTCGCGGCGCTCTCGCTCGCGCTCGGGGTGTGGGCCTTTGGCGCCCGCAGGCGGCCCGAGCCCTTGCGCGTCCCGCCGCGCCCGTTGCTCTACGCGATCGTGGCCGCCGGGCCGCTCGGCTTTGCCGCGCTCGAGGCCGGCTGGCTCACCACCGAGCTCGGCCGCCAGCCGTGGATCGCGCACGGCGTCATGCGCACCCGCGACGCGGTCACGCCGTTTCCGCACCTCGGCGTGCCGCTCGTCGGCTTTGCGCTCCTCTACGCGTTCCTGGGCTTTTCGACCGCGTATCTGCTCTGGCGCCAGATCTACCTCACCGCGCCTGGCGCGGGAGAGCCCCCGTGACGCTCGACCAGATCCTCCTCGGTGGCGCGCTCGTGGCCTCGCTGATGGCATATCTCCTGCTCGGCGGCGCAGACTTCGGCGGCGGCGTGCTCGACCTTGTCGCGTCGGGCCCCAACAAGGGCGCGCAGCGGGCCCTCATCGCCCGCGCCATCGGCCCGATCTGGGAAGCCAACCACGTCTGGCTCATCCTCGCGGTCGTCATCCTGTTCTCGGCTTTCCCGCGCGCGTTCTGGGCGGTCGCCATCGCGCTGCACGTGCCGCTCGAGGCGTTCCTGGTCGGCGTGGTCCTTCGTGGCAGCGCGTTCACCTTCCGCGCCTACGAGCTCCGCGCCGACGAGGGCCAGCGCCGCTTCGGCCTGGTCTTTTCGCTCGCCAGCACGATCGCGCCATTTTTCCTCGGCGTCTCGGTGGGCGCGATCGCCTCGGGCGCCATCGGCGTCGCAAACGACGAGGTGACGGGCGGCTTCTTCGCGCCCTGGCTTTCTGCCTTCCCCCTCGCCGTCGGCCTGCTGGTGCCTGCCCTGTGCGCGCTGCTCGCGGCCAGCTACCTCGCGGTCCAGGCCGAGGGCACCGCGCTGGCCGACGATGTGCGCCGCCGGGCGCTCGCGGCGGCCGTCGTGGTCGCGCTCCTCGGCGCGGT
>JAHFDS010000002.1 GCA_023248855.1 Myxococcales bacterium | reverse complement strand
TCGAGGTCGGCCAGATCGGGGGCAGCTTCCAGGCGGTCTTCTTCTACAATGCCTCCCAGCAGCAGGCGGGCGTCTCCTACGGGGTCTCCATGGCTGGGTCCTCCGCCGAGGCCCGGGCCTACTACGACTTTCGGGAGGGCCAGCTTGGGGGGTCGGTACGAGGCTCCTCCCTCGTGGGAGAGTTCCAGGCCAACACCGATGGCCAACGCTCCCTAACGGCCTTTGGAGAGAGTATTCGGGTTAAGGCTGCGAAGGCTGGACAGAGCGTTTCGAACGCCATTGGCAGTACCTTGGACAGTCCAGTTGTGGGTGCTATTGGTGGAGGACTGCTTGCTGTCTCTGGCCTTACCCTTATGGCAGGAGCCGTGCCTGCTGCAATTGCGGGTTCACCGGTCGCAGCAGGTGTGGCGGTGGTGGGCTTCGGCTTACACATAAAGGGAAATATAGATCTTGCACTCTCCGTCAGCAATTTGGTAACTAGCCCCCACGAAATGCTACAATCAAACGATTCTATAGAACTTGCCATAGACTCATTAACTAGAAACAAACCTGCAGAGACGAGGGCTAGTGCCCAAGATGTTGGTCGGTTCCTTAACGCTTCGCTGCGTCTTTTTCGAGGAACCAGTCCTTTCCCGGCTCTTTCCGGTCTGCTTACCGCAGCCAGGTCCAGCCGAGATACGATCTATGGCATTAGTCGAGTGAGGGAAGCGATTAGTCAATAGGGTGTTTTCATCAAAGAATTCCGACATAGAATTCCGGTGACATGAACCAATTTCCCCTCGCGCCCCTAATTCCCACGTTCCTCCCGCTCTGCTCGTAGCTCCACGCCGTCAGCGCCCCGGCTCTGCCTCGACTTCGCTCGGCATTCGTCCCGAGCGAGGCAAAGCCGAGTCGAGGGACTCCGCGGCACCCGCCAAACTTGACCATCACCCGGCGGATTCCCCGGTGGCGCGAGGGCGGCGAACGCGCTAAAATATAGGGCTAGTGCTTCGACTCTCCGCCAACGAACTTTGGCGGATCGCTCAGCACGAGTGCCGAGCGGACCAATTGATCAACTCAAGATAGTCGAGGCACTAGGTGTAGGTGACTGATGCGTTCAGCCCACGAGCCACAACCGGTCGGCCTCTACGACCCGTCGCACGAGCATGACGCCTGCGGGACGGGCTTTGTCGCCTCGATTGACGGGGCGGCCAGCCACGAGATCGTGCAAGCCGCCCTCCAGTGCGTCTGCAACGTGACCCACCGGGGCGCGGTGTCCGCCGACGCCAAGACCGGCGACGGGGCCGGCGTCCTCACCCAGATCCCCCACGCGCTGTTCGCAAAGGTCCTGAAGGAGCGAAAGAGCGGCCCGGTCGCCCGGGGCGACCTGGCGGTCGGGGTGTGCTTCCTCCCGCAGGAGGCAGCCGCCCGGGACGCGGCGCAACGCCTGGCGGAGGCGGCCATCACCGGCTGCGGGCTGCGCCTCATCGGCTGGCGGGATGTCCCGGTCGATCCCTCGGTCCTGGGCGACAAGGCGCTCGAAACGCTGCCGGCGATCCGGCACGCGCTGGTGGCGCGTCCCGCCGCGATCGCCGCCGACGACTTCGAGCGGCAGCTCTTCCTCGTGCGCCGGCGCATCGAGCAGGCCTGGGAGCGGGAGCGGCTCGCGGACTGCTACATCCCCTCCCTCTCCTCGAAGACGATCGTGTATAAGGGGCTGCTCGTCGCGCCCCAGCTTGCGCGCTTCTACCCCGACCTCTCCGACCCGGACTACGCCTCGGCGATCGCCGTGTTCCACCAACGCTACTCGACGAACACCTTCCCGAACTGGTTCCTCGCCCAGCCCTTCCGCTTCCTGGGGCACAACGGCGAGATCAACACGCTGCAGGGCAACCGCAACTGGATGGCGGCCCGGGAGCCGGCGCTGTCGTCCGCGCGGTGGGGCGCTGCGCTGCGCGAGCTCTTCCCCATCATCCAGGCCGGCGGGTCCGACTCGATGAGCCTGGACAACGTGCTCGAGCTCCTCGTCATGTCCGGGCGCGACATCCTCCACGCGATGATGATGCTGGTGCCGGACGCCTGGCAGGGCATGCGCGACATCGACATCGATCCGGCGGTGCGGGCGTTCTACCAGTACCACGCGATGCTGACGGAGCCCTGGGACGGGCCGGCCGCCCTGACCTTCACCGACGGCGTGCTCGTCGGGGCGGCGCTTGACCGCAACGGCCTGCGCCCGGCGCGCTACTGGGTGACGAAGGACCGGACCGTCATCATGGCCTCCGAGGTCGGCGTGGTGGACGTGGACCCGTCGCAGATCGTGGAGAAAGGGCGCCTCGGGCCCGGCCACGTGCTGGCGGTGGACACGAAGCGCAAGCGGCTGCTCCGGAACGACGCGATCAAGCGCGAGTACGCCGCCGCCCAGCGATACGCCGACTGGACCGAGCGGAGCCTGCTGCCGCTGCACGCGATCCTCAACGGCGAGACGGCGGATGAGGTCCTCGTCGAGCCGGCGTCGCTCGCCCGCCGCCAGGTCGCGTACGGGTACACCGAGGAAGAGCTCCGCATGGTCATCGAGCCGATGGCCAAGACCGGCAAGGAGCCGATCTTCTCGATGGGCGACGACACGCCGCTCGCGGTGCTGTCCGCCAAGCCGCGCTCGCTCTTCACCTATTTCAAACAGCTCTTCGCGCAGGTGACGAACCCGCCGATCGACCCGATCCGCGAGGAGCTCGTCATGTCGCTCAACACGCTGCTCGGCGCGCGGCCCAACCTCCTGGAGCCAGGCCAGGCGGCCAAGCGGATGCTGCTGGTCCCCAGCCCCCTGCTGCTGCCCCAGGAGTTCGCGGCGATCCGCTCGCTGCGCCGGCGCGACCTGAAGGCGGCGACCCTCTCCACGCTCTTCGATGCCGCCGAGGGCCCCGGGGGGTTGCGCCCGGCGGTGCGCCGGGTGTGCGAGGAGGCGGTGCGCGCGGTCGACCAAGGGGCGACGATCCTCCTCCTGAGCGACCACGGGGTCAGCGAGTCGCAGGCACCCATGCCCTCGCTGCTCGTGACCGCCGCGGTGCACCACCACCTCATCCGCACCGGCCGGCGGATGAAGGCCTCGCTCGTCATCGAGACGGGCGACGCGCACGAGGTCCACCGGGTCGCCTGTCTCATCGGCTACGGGGCCTCCTGCATCTACCCCTACCTCGCCTACCAGACCATCGCGGCGCTCCACGGCGCCGGGCGCCTCGGCGAGCAGCGGCTCGACCAGGCGCTGGCCCAGTTCCGCAAGGCGGTGGACCAGGGGGTGCTCAAGATCATGTCGAAGATGGGCATCTCCACCGTCGGCAGCTACCGGGGCGCGCAGATCTTCGAGGCGCTGGGCATCGCCCGCGAGCTGATCGACGAGTGCTTCCCCGGCACCCCCTCGCGCATCGGCGGGATCACGTACGAGCACATCGGCCAGGAGGTGCTGGCCTGGCACGCTCAAGGCCACCAGGCGCAGGGGCCGCTGCACCTCGACGCGGGCGGCTACTACACGTACCGCCGCGACGGCGAGTACCACGCCTTCAACCCCGAGATGGTGCGCCACCTGCAGCAGTCCATCAAGGTCGGCGACTACGACTCGTACAAGAAGTTCGCGGCCTCGGTCAACACCCGGCCGCCCACGGCGCTGCGCGACCTGCTCGACGTCAAACCGCTGGGACCGCCGGTGCCGATTGACGAGGTGGAGCCCATCGAGGCGATCACGCGGCGGTTCGCCACGGCGAGCATCTCGTACGGGGCGCTGTCGCTGGAGGCCCACGAGACCATCGCCATCGCCATGAACCGCATCGGCGGCAAGTCCGGCTCGGGCGAGGGCGGGGAGGACCCGGCCCGCTACCACCCCACCGACCCCCGCATGAACCGCAGCTCCGCCGTCAAGCAGGTGGCCTCGGGCCGGTTCGGGGTCACGCCGGAGTACCTCATGTCGGCGCGGGAGCTGGAGATCAAGATGGCGCAGGGCTCGAAGCCCGGCGAGGGCGGGCAGCTGCCCGGCCACAAGGTCTCCGAGGACATCGCGCGGGTGCGGCACACGATCCCGGGCATCTCGCTCATCTCGCCGCCGCCGCACCACGACATCTACTCCATCGAGGACCTCAAGCAGCTCATCTACGACCTGAAGATGATCAACCCGGGCGCGCGGGTCAACGTGAAGCTCGTCGCCGAGGCCGGCGTGGGCACCATCGCGGCCGGCGTCGCGAAAGGCTACGCGGACACCGTCCTCATCTCCGGCCACGACGGCGGCACCGGGGCGAGCCCGCTCAGCTCGATCAAGCACGCCGGGCTGCCATGGGAGCTGGGGTTGGCCGAGACGCAGCAGACGCTGCGCTTGAACGGGCTGCGCGAGCGGATCCTCGTGCGCACCGACGGTGGCCTGAAGACGGGGCGGGACGTGCTGCTCGCGGCGGTCTTCGGCGCGGAGGAGTTCGGGTTCGGCACCGCCGCGGTGGTGGCGACGGGCTGCGTGATGACCCGGCAGTGCCACCTCAACACCTGTCCGGTCGGCGTCGCGACGCAGGACCCCAAGCTGCGCGCGCGCTTCGCCGGGACGCCGGAGATGGTCGTCAACTACATGGTCTTCGTCGCGCAGGAGCTGCGCGAGTACCTGGCGGCGCTGGGGGTCCGCCGGCTCGAGGAGCTCATCGGGCGCAGCGACCTGCTGACCCGCCGGCAGGTCCCGCTCCATGAGAAGGCCGCGACGGTGAACCTGGACTTCCTCCTGACGACGGTGGACGCCGGGCCGCGCACGCACACCGTGGCGCGCAACGACGAGCGGGACGAGCCACTCGATGACCAGCTGGTCAAGGACGCGGCACAGGCGCTTGAGACTGGCACGAAGGTCAAGCTCAGCTACCCCGTCCGCAACATCCACCGGACCGTCGGCGCGCGGCTCGCGGGCGAGGTCGCCACGCGCTACGGCGACAAGGGCCTTGCCCCCGCGACGATCGACGTGCTGCTCACCGGGGTGGCGGGCCAGAGCTTCGGCGCCTTCTGCATCAACGGCCTGCGCCTGACGCTCGTCGGCGAGGCGAACGACTACGTGGGCAAGGGGATGGCGGGCGGCGAGCTCATCATCCGGCCGTCAGATGAGTCGCCCTTCGCGTGGGACCGGAACGTCATCATCGGCAACACCTGCCTCTACGGCGCGACCGGCGGGATCCTCTACGCCGCGGGGCGGGCGGGGGAGCGGTTCGGGGTGCGCAACTCCGGCGCCCTGGCCGTCGTGGAGGGGCTGGGCGACCACGGCTGCGAGTACATGACCGGCGGGATCGTCCTCATCCTGGGCGAGACGGGCCGCAACTTCGGCGCCGGGATGACCGGCGGCCGCGCGTACGTCCTCGACCGCGAGCG
>JAHFDS010000490.1 GCA_023248855.1 Myxococcales bacterium | reverse complement strand
AAAGCGCAGGCGCCGCCGTCCATCGCCAGCCGGACGGTGGAGGCGATCGCTGCCAGGAGCGCGGCTAGCTCGAGGACACGCGCCCAACTTCGCGGGCTGGCGCTCGGCTCGATGGGAGAGCCCCCCCGACGAGGCGCCGAGCCGGCCAGGCATGCGCCCGCCGCGAGCCATGCTGCTGTCGCCAGGAGCCATGAGGGAGCTTCTGGCGCGGTGGTCCACCCGGCGAAGGCCAGCAGACTGGCGAGCGCGAGAGCTTCGCACGAAAGTCGGCCGTGGCATCTCGACGACAGCAGCCGCAAATGGGTCAGAGCGAGGAGCACCACGACCGCTGCGGACGCCTCGCCGAGCGCCCGCACATCCTGCAGGAGCGCCCATGAACCGGTGCTGACCAAGAAGAGGCAGGCGTGAAGGCGAATTCGTCGAGCTGTGCGGACACTCATCAGCGGAGGCGAGACGTCGACGGGTCCTCGCGGGAGAAGCGGCGGCAACTACCCGCGCGTGCCGCTGGCCCCCGCCACGCTGCTCCACTTCTCGTGCACGAGGTAGGTGCCGAAGTTCCACATGCCGCGCAGCTTTCGATAGAGGTCGGCCTTGGTCTCGGTGTTGAGCAGGAACCTGGCGACTTGCTGCGGACGGAAGTAGAAGCGGCGCAGGCCCTGGTCGACGTATTTCTCGACGGTCTCGGCGTCGAGGCCGGGGTAATCGACTACGCCGCCTTGCTCGCCGTCCTTGCCGAGCCAGTCCTCCCAGTTCTTGCTGCGCAGTAGGCCGCCCTTCTCGACCTCCTTGAAGTAGCGCGTGCCGGGATAGGGCGCGGCGCAGGAGAACTGCAGGGTGTTCAAGCCCAGGCCGAGCGCGAAGTCGATGGTCTTCTGCATCGTGTGCTCGGTCTCGCCGGGCGAGCCGAGGACGAAGCAGCCGTGCACGTCGAGGCCGGCGTCGTGCACGTGGTGCATGAACTCCCGCGCCATCGTGACGTTGGCGGCCTTCTTCATGCGGCGGAGCACCTCGTCGTCGCCGGATTCGAAGCCGACCAGCAATTCCCGGCAGCCCGCGGCCTTGAGCGCCTTGAAGAGCGCGGGCGAGCCACAATCGACGCGCGCATTGACGGAGAAGCGGATCTTGAGCTTTCTCCGCATGACCTCCTCGCAGATGGAGATCGCGTGCTCTTGATTGAGCGTGAACGTGTCGTCCTCGAAGAAGAACTCGCCGCCCTTGACGACCGGCGGGCAAAGGCCGATGTCGCGCTCGATCTCGTCCACGACGTTGCCGGGCGAGCGCAGACGCACGCGGTGGCCGTGCATCACCTGCGGCCACACGCAGAACGTGCACTGGAACGGGCAGCCGCGGCCGCTGATCTTGTCGATGTACGGGTAGAGCTTGGTCCCGTCGAAGTAGTCCATGAGGTCGAGGTGGTGCCAGGCCGGAAACGGCACCGCGTCGAGATCCTCGATCGACGGGCGCTGTCCGGTCGAGCGGAAGATCCCCGCGGGCGAGAGCTGGTGATCGAGGTAAGCGATGCCCGGGATCTGGAGCGATGGGCCCCCCGCCTCGATGACGTCACCGACCGTGTAGTCGTATTCGCCCAGGCACACCACGTCGACCGCCCCCTTGGCGTCGCGCAGGACCTCCTCCGGCTGCGACGAGCAGTGCGGCCCGACCATGATCACCTTGGCGCCGCAGGCGTCCTTGGCGATCTGCGCGCACTCGATGTCGGAGTAGATGGAGGGCGTCGTGGCGTCGTAGACGACCCATGCGGGCTTCTCGCGCTCGAGCAGCTCCTTGAGCTCCTGCTTGCCCCAGTTGCGGGCCGGAAAGTCGAACAGGCGCACGTCGTGGCGGCGCTGCTCGAGCACGGCCGTCACGTACGCCAGCCAGTCCGGCGCGCGCAGCACGCGCCCCCGGGTCCTGGCGGCCCACCGCTGCGTGCGGCAGAAGTCGTCCACGAAGGGTTCGTTGATCACGAAGACGTGGGCCACAGCTCCTCCATCGTAGAGCGAGGGCACGCTCCGTGCCAAGCCGATCCCGGCCGGGAGCCTGGATTTCCTGCGCCCCGGCGCGGACGACCGCAGCAGGCGTGCCCAAGCGCGGCGGTCGACTGACGGAATTGGGCTCGCACCAATGTAGGCCGACGTGCGGGTATGGAGGGCGCCAAGATCGTCGGAGGCGACAAGGCATGGCCGAGAAGGATCGACGCATCGAGGTCGAGGGCGCACCCTCATGTGGGGTGATCGCACCCGGAGCAAGGCCCTGCTGCGGCAGGAATCCTTGCTGCGACACCTCGCGCTGCCGCTCGAGGAGCGCCTTCGCGCGGCCCTTGGCCTGTCTTGCCGAGCCGTGGCCGGCGACAGCCCTGATCACCCCGGCGGCTCGATCCTCGAGCGGCCTGACACGGACACTGGAGGCTGCAAAAACTTGGGCCGCTCGGGGGGCGCCCCTACGCTGATTCCGTGCCTCGTTCGCGCGCGATCACGGCCCTTGTCCTGCTCTCTGTGCTCCCAGCCGCGTGCGGGGAACGGCCCGAGGGCGGTGGGTCGGGTGGCGGCCAGTTCAAGGTCGAGCTGTCGGACAGGGGCCTACGCATCGAGCACCCGGCGAGCCAGCTGGTGCTCGAGCCGGCCGTGCTGGCGGGCTCGAGCCTCGGCCTCGCGTTCGCGCAGCGCACCACCGAGTCGGAGATGAGCTTCGGCTACCACTACTTCCACGAGGGCAGCGAGCCCTGGCAGCAAGGCGTGGAGATCGCGTCCACCGAGGAGCCGTCGCCGGGTACGCTGCGCATCAAGCTGCGCGCGCGCGACTCGTCGGCCACGCGCGTCGGGCTGGCCTGGAAGTGCGGGAGCGACCGGGCAGGCGCTCCCGAGCGCTACCTGGGCCTCGGGGCGCAGGTGCTGCTGGACGAGCGCGGTCGGCGCGTGCCCGTGTGGTCGAGCGAGCAGGGCATCGGCAAGGTGGATGGCCTGACCCACCAGCAGTTCGGCTATGCGGGCGAGATCAACGACGCGTATTACGCGCTGCCGGTCGTGTACTCGTCGCGCGGCTATGCGCTCGCCACGCTGGGCTCGGAGCGCGTCGTGCACGACCTCTGTCGCACGGACGCGTCCACACACGCGGTCGAGGTGTGGGCGCCCGAGGTGGACCTCGTGGTGGTGGTCGGCTCGCCGCGTGAGCTGGTCGAGCGCATGACGGCGATCACGGGCCGCCCGCCCAGGCCGCCCGCGTGGGCGTTCGGGCCGTGGATCGACGCGGTCGGCGGGTCCGCGGAGGTGCGACGCATCGCGCGCGAGGTGCGCACCCGCGGCGTGCCCGCGAGCGCGCTGTGGAGCGAGGACTGGGCCGGCGGTGGCCTCGATGGAACTGGCTTTCGCCTCTCGTACCGGTGGACGCTCGACCGCGGCAACTACCCCGACGCCGAGGCGCTCGCGACCGAGCTCCACGCGCAGGGCTTCCGCTGGCTCGCGTATTTCAACACGTTCGTGCAGAGCGACGCGCCGACGTTCGACGACGCGATGCGCCGGGGGCTCATGCTGCGCCACGCCGACGGCTCGCCCTACCTCGTCCTGTCCCCGCGGCTGACCGAGGCGGGCCTGCTCGACCTCGAGAACCCGGAGGCGCGAAAGGTCATGGCGGGCTACCTCAAGGCGGCGCTCGACGTCGGCTTCGACGGCTGGATGGCCGACTACGGCGAATGGGTGCCGTGGGACGCCACCACGGTGACGGGCGCGCAGGCCTGCCACAACTGCTACCCGGACCTGTGGTCGGAGCTCAACCGCCAGGTCCTCGAGAGCGAGCGGGCCTCGGGGGATGGCGTGTTCTTCGTGCGTGCCGGTCACCTCGGCACCGTCAAGAGCGCCCCGGTCATCTGGGCGGGCGACCAGAACACGGACTTCGACGCGCTCGATGGGCTGCCGAGCATCATCCCGATCGGGCTCAACCTCGGCCTCTCCGGCGCCTCGACCTACGCGACCGACATCGCCGGCTACTCGAACCTCGACAGCCCGCCGAGCACCAAGGAGCTCTTCTTCCGCTGGACCTCGCTCGCGGCGCTGACGCCGGTCATGCGCACGCACCACGGCAACGCCGCGGACAAGAACTGGAGCTGGCTGCGCGACGAGGAGACGGCCGCGCATTTCAAGCGCTACGCCGTGCTGCACCAGCGCCTGTTTCCGCTGTGGGACGCGCTGGCCGCCGTGGCGAGTCGCTCGGGGCTGCCGATCCTGCGCGCCGGCTGGCTGGTGGCGCCGGACGACGCCCGCGTCGCCTTCGCGACCGACCAGTTCTGGGTGGGCGAGGCGTTGCTGGTCGCGCCGGTCGTCACCGAGGGGGCGCTCTCGCGCGACGTGGCGCTCCCGACCGGTCGCTTCTACGACTTCTGGACCGGGAAGGCCACGGACGGCGGCGTGCGCGCGGTGGCGGCCTCGCCGGGCGATCTGCCCCTGTTCGCCCGTGCGGGCGCGCTCGTGCCGCTCCTGCCGGAGGGGACGATGACCTTGGCGCCGGGCGGCGCCGCCGCCGTGGCCACGGTCGATCCCGCGATGCCGTCGCTCGAGCTACGCGTCTACCTCGGGGCGGCAGGCACGCTCGTGCTGGGCGATGGCACGACGATCACGCTCGAGAGCAAGGCAGGCGACGCTGCCGTGGAGCCCGTGGAGCAGCGCGGGGGCAAGCTCGAGGTCGCGCTCGGCGCCGCGCACCTGTCCATCGACGGCCCGAGCTGCAGCTGGCACATCGTGCCTGTCGGCGACTGACCGCCTCGATTCGCTCACGGCAGCTCGCGATCCGAGCGCACGCGCACGAAGGCGCTCGTGGTGGGCCGGTACCCGAGCGCCGCGGCCCGGGCACGCGCCGCGCTCGCCTCGTCCTTGCGGCCGAGCTGCGCAAGCGCCTCGGCTCGCACCGCGTGCGCCTGCGCCCAGTCGGGCCGCGCGGCCAGCACGCGGTCCAGATCCGCCAGGGCCGGCGCGAACGCCCCCTTCTGGAGCAGCACACCGGCGCGGTTGAAGCGCAGGCTGCGGTCGTCGGGCCGCGCCGCCAGCGCCGCATCGAGGTGCACGATCGCCTCGTCGAGCCTGCCCGCCATGGCCAGGGCGACGCCGAGGTTGATCTGGATGCGCCGATCCTGAGATCCGCCCGCCTTCGCCTCGCCGAGCCAGGTGATCGCCTCGTCGGTGCGGCCACGCTCGAGCAGGACGCTGCCGAGGTTGTGCCGCGCCATGAGGCTCGCCGGGTTGCTCTCGAGCTCGGCGCGCCAGAGCAGCTCCTCGTCGCGCCAGGCGGCGTTGCGCGCCCAGCACACGGGCAGGCCGCTCGCCGCGAGCGCCGTGACGGCCCCGGCTGCGAGCGCCGGCCTCAGGCGGGTGGC
>JAHFDS010000101.1 GCA_023248855.1 Myxococcales bacterium | reverse complement strand
CCAGAAGGCCCGCGCTCTCAGCACCGCCGCCGAGGCGTCTCCCTGGTCCGTTCCTGCGCCGCCGGCGACTCGAACCCCTTCGACGTCGAATGCGCCCACGCCTTCGCGATGTAGGCGGCCGCATCTGGCGTCTGGCACGCCGTGTCGCCGTGGTCCACCTCGACCCTGCCGATCCGCTTCGCGGCTGCGACGGCGGCCTTGCGCAGCGCGGCGCTGCGGCCGCCGATCGTGATGACGGCCAGGTTCATTCCCTCACGCTCGGAGCTCGGCGCGCTGTGGATGGTGCGCTCGATCTCGGCGAGTCGCTGCTCGAACAGGGCGTCGGGTGTCGTCTCGTCGCGCTGGGCCAGCTGCCCGAGCAGCGACCAGCCGGCGCTGCGTTCCCGGCCGTCCTTCGACGCGAGCCACTGGGCGGCCTTCGTCGCGCCGTGCGGGCCCTCGGCCGCCAGCATGCCGACGTAGCCGCCGCACATCCGCGTCGCGGAGGTCTCGCGCGCCCACCGGTCGAGGTCGGCCGGCGTCATCAGCGCGGGATCGGCGATCTTCACGGCGAGGTTATGCGCGTCGAAGTTGCCGGTGTTCCACAGCGCGAGCGCCAGCTCGTGGTCGACGCCGATGCGCTTGGTCAGCACCTTGAGCGTGGCGAAGCTGACGCCGAACATCGGCTCGGCTGCGCCGTGCCGCGCGTAGGTCTTTCGTGTCTGCGCGGAGCCCGCCTGCTCGAGCGCGCGCATGGTCTCGCCGAGCGTCATGCGTGCGGGCGCCTTCGCGGGCCTTCGCACAACGGGCTTCTTCTTCGGGACGCTTGGCATGGACGAGAGCCTAATACAATGTAGACACATGCCGAACGCCACCCTCACGGACCGGCTCCTGATCGCGGTCGATCGACGGTTGCCAAGGAGGCCACTGTCGAAGCTGCCGCCGGGCTCGCGGCTCAGGCCCGTCCAGGGGACGATCGGGCTGCCGATCGTCGGACACACCGGCGCGGTGATCGCCGCGATGGTGGGCGAGCCGATGGTGGTGATGCGCCACCGCTATGACACGTACGGGCCGGTGTCGTGGGCGCACATGTTCGGGCGCCGCATGATCTTCGTCCTCGGGCCGGACGCGTGCGAGTCCGTGCTGCAAAACCGCGACCGGGCGTTCGCCAACGGACCAGGCTGGGCCTACTGGATCGGCCCGTTCTTCCCCCGCGGCCTCATGCTGCTCGACTTCGACGAGCACCTGCACCACCGGCGCATCATGCAGCAAGCGTTCACGCACGAGCGCCTGGAGGGCTACCTCGAGGTCATGAACCCGGCCATCGCGCGCGGCGTCGACGCCTTTCGTCCCGGGCCGCACTTCTCGGTGCTCGCGTCCATGAAGCAGCTGACGCTCGACCTCGCCACCGAGGTCTTCGTGGGGGCGAGGCTCGGCCCGGAGGCGGCGGCGCTCAATCGCGCCTTCATCGATACGGTGCGCGCAGGGCTGGCATTCGTGCGCTTCGACGTCCCGGGCGGAAAATGGTCGCGCGGTCTTCGTGGCCGGCGCGTCCTCGAAGCCTTTTTCCGCGACCGCCTGTCGGAGAAGCGCGCCTCGAGCGGCAATGACCTCTTTGGCGCCCTCTGCCGCGCGCGCAGCGAAGACGGCCATTCGTTCAGCGACACGGACATCATCAATCACATGATCTTCCTCCTGATGGCCGCGCACGACACGACCACCATCACGATGACCTCCATGTGCTACTTCCTGGCGAAGCACCCCGAGTGGCAGCGCCGAGCGCGCGACGAGTCGCTCGCCCTGGGAAAGGCACAGGTCGAGTTCGCCGACCTCGAGCGGCTCCCGGCGCTCGATCTCGTGATGAAGGAGTCGATGCGGCTCGTCGCGCCGGTCCCGTACCTCGGGCGGATGACGGTCGCGGACACGGAGGTCTGCGGGCATTTCGTGCCGAAGGACACGATGACCGCCGTGGTCCCCTATTTCTCGCACAGGATGCCCGAGCTCTGGCCGGACCCTGACCGCTTCGATCCCGAGCGATTCGCGCCGCACCGCCGCGAGGACAAGGTGCACGCCTTCGCGTGGGCGCCGTTCGGCGGCGGCGTCCACAAGTGCATCGGGCTCCATTTCGCGGGGCTGCAGGTCAAGGCGATCCTGCACCAGGTGCTCCTGCGATACCGGTGGAGCGTCGCCGTCGATTACGAGACGAGGTTCGATTTCACGACCCTGCCGGTGCCCAAGGACGGGCTCCCGGTGCGCCTCGAGCGTCGTTGACCGCGCGCCAGGTCCGGGCTACTTGAGGGGCGAAAGCGCGTCCTTGACCGCCCGCCGGTGACGCTCGATCTCGCCGTCGAGGGCGTCGCTGCGGTCGCGCAGGCGCACGAGCGCGTCCTCGGCCGCGAGCACGCGCGAGACCAGGGCCGATTCCGGGCCGCGGCGTTCTCCACGCGTCGCCTCCAGGGACTTTCTCAGGCGCTCGATGTCGGCCTCGCGCCGCCCGAGCTCGCGCTCGGCGTCGGCCTTCTTCCGCGTCGCGTCCCTGGCGGCCTCGGTGGCGCGGGCGGCCGCCTCGAGCGGAGCGCGCGACTCGGGACCGAGCGCGGCCCCGAGCTTGCGCAGGGTCTCCGCGTCCAGCGAGCTGACCGGCGTCTTCCGCTCCAGCCCCTCCACCAGCACCAGCGCGCGCTCGCGCACCGAGCGGGCCGGCGCCGTCAGCCGGGCCACGGGGCGCCCGCTCGCCTCGTCGAGCTCGACCTGCTCGACGCCTTCCACACGCGCGTTCTTCACGATGTCGAGCCTGACCATCGCGGTTCGCGGAAGGCCGCTGCGGTTCTCGACCGTCCAGGCGACGCGTGTCGTGCGCACGAAGTGCTGCTCGAGGGTCTCGTCCATCAGCCTGACGCGCCGCACCTCCTCGGTGATGGCTCGCCTGCCGGCGCGCACCTCGAGGTCGAGGTCGGCGCCGTGTCGTACGAACGAACGCTCGCCCGGGCGCAGCCGCGGCAACATCGCCTCGCCGACGAAGCCGCCCTCCGAGAACAGGGCCACCGGGCCCGCCGGCAGCGTCTGGCCGCTGTCGTTGACCAGGCGAACCCCGGCCTCGCCCTGGTGGCCGGGGCCGTCGAACCAGGTGATGGGCACCGCGTCGACCCCACGGTCGAGAAACGCCAAGAGGCCCGAGTGGCGCGCCGGCAGCGTGACCGGCTCCGGCATCGCGTAGAGGAACAGCGCCCCGGTCTCGGTGGCGGTCGCGTTCGCCGCGTGCGCGAGGTCGCCGACGGACACGATGCCGCTCGCGCCCACCGTGGTCGTGATGCCGCGGCCGCCGAGCGCGCCGGCGCCCCTTCCGTAGCCCACGCCGCCGCCGCCGTGGCCGACGCTGCCCACCTCGCCGAGCCCGATCAGGCCCTCCTCGGTGCCCTCGGTGTGGTCGCCCCAGAGCGCGTCCGCGGTGGTCCCGAGTAGCTGCGGCACCGTGGCCAGCGTGCGCACGGGCTCGAGGAGCTCGCGACGCGCGTAGCGGGGCGCCGCCATCGGGTGCAGGAACGACGCGGGCTCGCCGTTGACCAGCTCGAGGCGAATGCCGCGCCAGTCCTCCTCGGTGTCGTTGTGCACGAGCGCGAACCCCTGCAGGCGCGCCTTCTGCGGCTCGAGCAGCAGGCGATAGCTCGGCCGGTACACCGGCGCCTCCGCGACGTACCCGAGCGTGATGGCCTCCGAGCCGGTCGCGAGGACCCCGACCGCCTGCGTGCCACGTGCCGCGTGCGTCGACAGGGCATCGAGCGCCGTGCCGAGCTGGGCCGCGCGCTCGGGGTCGGTGGGACGCACGCTCACCACCGCGCGCCCGGGCAGGCGTCGCAGCTCGGAGGTCTCCGAAAGGAGCAGCAGCGTGGGCTCGTTGCCGTCCGTCACCACCTCGACCAGGCGCCCGCGCACCGTCTCCTTGCCCGTCCGCACCTCGACCGTCGCGCCGCGCAGGCTCCGAAGGACGTCGCGCCAGCCGAGCCGCTCCGGCGTGCTCGGATCGAGCCCCGCCAGGGCGCGCGCCATCCCGCGCGACACCGACGAGGCGAAGGCGACGCCACGCACGCCGGTCTTGCCCCCTGGCGATAGCACCACCAGGGTCTTGAGCGCGTCGTCGAGGTGGCCGGCCGGGACGGGCAGGGTGGTGGAGGCGCTCGCGGGCGGCTTGCCGGCGCGCTCGAAGTAGCCGATGCCGGTCTCGTAGAGCCGCAGCCGCTGGAGCGGCAGGATGTCGCGAGCGACCGGGCGGAGCGACGCATTCGCACATCCACATACAATGAACAGCGCGAGCGCCGAGCGAGCGAGGGGCATGGGGACCTCCCGTGCTTGGGACACCGCCCCGCGCGAGAAGTTCCGGCCACCCGCCGGCGGTGTAAACTTGGGGCAGCATGACCTCGTTCCGCTACGCCGCCGATCCGAGGGCCGTCTGGGCGCCGCCGCACGGGCGCCTGGTGCGCATCCCCGCGAGCGTGCAGGACAAGGACGCGCTGCTCGAACGGCTGGCGCGCGGGCTGGAGTTTCCCACGCACTTCGGCCACAACTGGGATGCGCTGTCGGACTGCCTGGGCGATCTCGGCTGGCTCGGCGCCGGCAAGGTGCTCATCGTGCACGAGGGCCTGCCCGCGCACCGCGAGTACCTGCAGATCCTGCGGGACGCGATGGACGCGCACCAGGGCGGCGCGCAGCAGCTCGTGGCCGTGTTCCCGGCCTCCGAGCTCGCCCGCGTGGAGTCTCTGGTCGGCCCTCGTCCGTCGTGATCGCCGCGCCCCTTTGCGCGGCGCGCGCTACCCCAGGTGCTCCCTCCAGAAGGCCAGCGTGCGTTCCCACGCGGTCTTCGCGCAGGCGGCGTCGTAGACGTCAGGGCGGCGCTCGTTCATGAAGGCGTGCTTGGCGTCGTAGCGGTGGATCGTGTGCCGCACACCGCCCGCCTGCAGCGACTTCTCGAGGGCCCCCACGGCCTTGGCGTTGCACCAGTCGTCGTGGAGCGCGAAGTGGCCCAGAAAGGGCACCTTGATCTTCGCCGGATCGGCGGCGGCCGCGGGCGGGATGCCGTAGAAGCACACCGCCGCGACCGGCTTGGGCGCCTGCACGCACGCGAGGATCGTGAGCGCGCCGCCCATGCAATAGCCCGTCACCCCCACCCTGGCGTTCTTCGCCGCGAGGTGCTGCAGCGCGCCGCGGAGGTCCTGGGTCACGGCCTGGCCCCAGTCGAGGCCGCCCATCAGCTTCTGCGCCTCTTCGGCGGTGGTGGCGAGCTTGCCGTGGTAGAGGTCGGGCGCGAGCGCGCGGTAGCCCGCCTCGGCATACCGATCCGCGATCGACTTGATCTGGTCGTTAAGGCCCCACCACTCCTGCACGACGACGAGCCCGGGCGCGCCGTCACCGGCCGCAGGCGTCGCCAGGTACCCCGAGCACTTCTGGCCGTCCGGTCGCGAGAGCTCGATCATCTTTCCCATCAGAAATCCCCTTGAGAACAGGCTTCCGGTCGCGGCAGAAGCGCGGAGGTCACTAGTCGCGCAGGTCGCGCAGCTTCTTGGTTCGCTTGACCAGCTCTGCGAGCACGCCGGCGGCGTCCTGCTTCGCGAGGCCATCGATCACGAACACGTCCGGCCCCCTGAGCAGCGTGGCCACGGCCGCGCCGTCCGGGCGGGCGTGAACGCTGACGCCACTCTCGACCGTCGTCGGTGCGCCCGGGAAGCGCTGGTCGAGCGACGACACATACGCCTTGGCGAATTCCTGGGCGTCCTTTTCGGAGTCCCACGTCGACACCCAGGCGCCCACGGTCTTGCCGCCCACGTCCCACACGGCCCAGCGGTCGCCGTCCCAGCCTGCGGCCGCCGCCTCCACGCCAGAGACGCCCCAGTTCGACAGATACACGCGCATCACGAGCTCGCCCGCGACGTCTGAGAGCACCTCCTTGCCGCCCGCGAGGGCGCCCAGCCGCGACGCCGATGGCAGCACGATCTTCTGCGGGTAGTCGCGCTTGCCGAACAACTTGTCGGCCGGGTGCAGCACCTGCTCGGTCGAGTCCGGCGGGTCGTCGTAGAGGCGCTTGACCCCCGCCCAACCGCCGCGGACGTAGGCCTCGTACACCGGTAGCGCGCCTTTAAGGTACGAGTCCACGAGCGGCTGCAGGATGTATGGTGGGATCTTCTCCATCGCGGCCATCGCTTTCTGGATGTCCGGCCCCATGTCGGCGTAGAGCGCCATCTCGGCTTTCTTGCTCGAGGTCACTGCCGCCATGTCCATCGTGGCCATCGCCTGCAGGGTCATGCGCGCCACCGCCGCGGACCTGGGGTCGAGGAGGTTCGTCTGGCCGCCGGTGGCCACCTTCGTCTGGTACGCGGTCATGGTCAGCGTGGCCTCGCCCTCGACGATGAAACGCCGCGCGTTGAGCGTGTCCTCGGACAGGTGCTGCGCGTTGCCCTTGCCCCCGTAGAACCCGATGAGATCGAAGTGCTGGTCCTGCAGGGCGTGCGTCAGCTCGTGCGCGGACAGCGTGTCGAGCATCAGCTGCTGCTCGGGCACCATCACGATGTAGAACTTCTTGCTCTGCGGATCGTAGTACGCGCCCGCCTGGCTGACGAGCGCGTCCTCGAGCGAGGCCAGCAGATCGATCGGCTGCTTGAGGATGCCGAGGTGCGCCATCGCCCGACCGAGCGCCTTGGCCTTCGCGGGCGGTAGGTCGGTCTGGATCTCCCTCTTGACGAACTTCCGGAAGTCCTCCTGCGACTGGTAGACCGCCGCGACCTTGTGCTTGAACGGCAGGCCACGCAGCTCGGCCAGCTGGGCCGAGACCTCTCCGACTCGCTTGAGGGCCGCCTTGACGAGGGCGTCGCGCGATGGTTGGCCCCCGCCTCCGCCTCTTTCTGGCGCGGCCGGGGTCGCGGGTGGCTCCGCCGCGCCCGCGCGGTCACAGGCGACAAGGAGCAGGAAGAGGACCAGGGACGACGGCCGGGCTCGCATGGCGAGGGAGCGTAGCTCGCCTTGGCGCCGCGGGAAGCTCTATCGGCCCGGGCGTCTTGCCGCTATCGCCTTTCCGCGGATTCCGCACTACCTTCAACCTGCATGAGAGCGTGCTCTGGAGTCCTGTTGCTGGCGATCGTGCCGTTGGCGATCGTGCTCGCGGCGCCGACGCCGGCGCGTGCCGCCGCGGACGGCGGCCTGGAGATCGGCATGTCGCTCGGCGGGGCGGCGGGGCTGACGTTCGACGCGCCAGGCGGTTTTCGCCTGCAGACACGCTTCGGCGCCGGGCCCCTCGACGGCCTGGCCTTCGACGGACAGCTCAACCTCACCGTCGGCGGATCGAGCTACGGCATCTACTGCGACGCGCCCGGCACGCCCGGCCGGCGCTGCTACAACTACGATGATCGCTTCTACGCGCCCTACGGGCGCGGCGACCGCGGCACCGGGATCGAGCTCATGTTCGGCGTCCGCAGAGGCTTCCAGTCCCGGATGCAGCGCCTCGTGCCCTACGTGGGCGTGCTCGGCGGCCCGGTGTTCGTCAACTGGCGTTACTCGTACGGGGACGCCATCGGCTTCGGCATCCGGCCGAACGGCGGCCTGCAGGTGAGGATCGGCGCGGGCTTCGTGGGCTCGTTCGGCATCGGCCTGACGGTGGGCCCAGTCTTCGTCGAGTGCGGCTCGGGCTGCCGAGAGACCGACGTCTACGCCGTGCTCGACTTCTTGTTCGGCATCGGCTTCAGGTTCTAGGGCATGCATCGCTTTCGATTCCACGTCTTCGTCTGCGAGAACGAGCGCAAGCCGGACGACCCACGTGGCTCCTGCTCGGCGCGCGGCAGCAAGAAGGTGCGCGAGGCGCTCAAGGCCGAGATGGCGCGGTGCGGGTTGCATGGCCTGCAGCGGTGCAATGCGGCGGGGTGCCTCGACGCCTGCGAGCACGGGCCCTCGATCGTCGTCTACGGCGACGGCCAGCACCCCGACGTGTGGTACGGGCACGTCACCCCCGAGGACGTGCCCGAGCTGGTGGAGTCGCACCTCGTGGGTGGTCGCCCGGTGGAGCGGTTGCTCATCCAGGCGTTCATGGCCCGGAGCGCCGCGGGTCGCGATCCCGAGGAGTAGGGCGCATGCGCATCACGCTCTACCACACCGACTCCTGTCGCTACTGTCGCCTGGCGGAGCAGCTCCTTTCGAAGAAGGGCATCGCCTACGAGTCGGTGGACGTCACCGACGACGACGCGCGCCGCGCCTGGCTGGTCGACCGGACGGGCCTTCGGACCGTGCCGCAGCTGTTCCTGGACGGTGAGCCGATCGGCGGCTTCCGCGAGCTCGATCGGCTCGACCGAAGTGGCGAGCTCGATCGCCGCCTGGCGGCACCGCCTCCTGATTCCAACCCCTGATCTATCCCCGAGAGGAGAGCGCCATGAGACAGCTTTCAGGACTGATCATCGCCGCGGCAATCGTGCTCGGGGGCCGCGCCGTTTCCGCGCAGGGAATGAGCGAGCTGCCGATCTTCTACCCGCTCGAGAAGGCTGCCGAAGGCACGTTCTCGAAGTATGCCGTCAAGCTGCCCAACGGCAGCGCGGTGGCTCTCGAGATCGCGCTGGTCGGTCGCGAGGCCGGCGCGCACTGGATCGAGTGGGCCATGAAGGTGCCGGGCAAGGGCGAGATGGCGATCAAGATGCTGGTCGCGGACGAGGTCAAGCGCATGCTCGTCCAGCAGTCGGGCATGCCGCAGCCGATGGAGCTGCCGCCCAACGGCGTGTCGGGCGGCGCCCCCAAGGTGACACGCCCCGACGCGGCCACGCTGGTCAGTGAGGATTCCCTCAAGACCGCGGCCGGCAGCTTCAAGGCCAAGCACTACCGCAAGAAGGTCAAGACGGAGGGCGGCGAGGCTACGATCGATCTCTGGGCTGCCGAAGGCGCGGCGCCGCTGGGCCTGGTCAAGATGGTGCAGTCGCTGGGCGCGCAGAGCACCTCGATGGAGCTCGTCGCGACGGGCAAGGGCGCCAGGAGCCACATCACCGGGGTGCCCATCAAGGCGCCCGAGGGCCTGGCGCCGGCCAAGGCAACCGGCGGCCCGGCACCAGGCGGCCCGGCACCAGGCAAGAAGTGACGGCGCGCGCGGCGAGCCAGACCGCGCTCATGGTGGCTGCGCTGCGCGGGCGCGCCTCGCGGGTGGGTCTGTGCGCTGATCCGTGGGGCAGCCCCCTCGCTGGCCCCGAGGGTGAGGCGCTGGCCGATCGCTACCTCGAGCTGTTCCCGCACTTCGTCGAGTACATGGGCGTGCGCACGGCCTTCCTGGACGAGGTCGTGCTGCGCGCGCAGCTCGAGGCGCCCTTCATGCGCCAGATCGTGGTCCTCGGCGCGGGTCTCGACACGCGAGCGGCGCGGCTCGCGCGCCCGGGCGTGCGCTTCTTCGAGGTGGACCAGCCTGCCAGCCAGGCCGACAAGCGCACGCGCCTCGCGGCGCTGTCCGGGTACCCGGCCGACGCGGCGACGTTCGTGTCGTGCGACTTCGAGCACCAGGACTTCGTCGAGCGGCTGGTGGCGGCGCGCTTCGACCTGATGGCGCCCGCGCTCTTCCTGTGGGAGGGCGTCAGCTACTACCTCGGAGAGGAGGCGGTGCGCGCGACGCTGTCGCGCATCGCCGACGGCTGCCACGCGGGCAGCGCCGTCGTGTTCGACTACGTGATGAAGAACATCATCGAGGGGCGCCGCCTGCGGCCGCACCACGTGGCGTCGGTCGAGCTCCTGGCAAGCCTGTCCGAGCCGTTTCGCTGGGGCACCAACGACCCCATCCCGCTGCTCGCCGAGTGTGGATTCCGTCACGTTCGCGCCACCTCCTTCGACGAGGCCTGCCTGACCCTCACGGGGACGTACGATCGCGCCCGGGAGTTCCGCTTCCAGCAGCTCTGCCTCGCCAGTCGGGCCCGGCTCGGCTGGGCGTTCTGAGGCCGTTCCAGGCCCGATGCCGGTCAGTTAGCGGGGACGCTGACGCCGACGCTGACGCTCACGGTCAGCGGTTGTCACCGCGTCCAGCGCCACGACGATGGCCTCCCAGAGGCTTCATGGACTTGCGCAGGGCATCGCACCCCGGGGCCAGTGGGGTCTTTCGTCAGCGTCAGCGTCAGCGTTTGCGTTGACTGGTATTGGCTGTGGGGCTCTGTGGCCCCGCCGTCCCAGGTGTGGGCGGTCGGATCCCATGTCGGAACACTTGATACCTCCGCGTCACTTGCGGCAGGATGCGCTGGCTTTCCACCCCGAAGGGCAGGAGGAACCGATAGATGAGAATCCTGGTTGGCTTCATCGCGTGTGCTGCGCTTTTCTGGGCGGCTCCCGCCCGCGCAGAGGTGGAGGGGGGCATCGAGCTCCACGGCTTCATCGGCGCGCTGCAGCACTCGGCCGAGAGCAACCTCGGTTTCGACAAGAAGAAGCCGAATACGCCCTCCCTCCGAATGGGGCCGCTCGTCGGACCGCGCCTGACGATTCCGCTCGGGCAGCGCCTCGGCATCGACGCAGAGCTCGGTTTCGGCGCGACCGGCACCGAGGATGGCTCGACCAGCGTCACGATCTTCGCCTACAAGGGAAGCGTCTTCTTCAACCTGCTCACGGGCCAGTTCCGGCCGTTCCTCCTGGTCGGCGGCGGCGCGCAGACGGGCAGCTCCGACAACGCCGCGGTGCTGGGCGGCGGCACGCGGCCCGAGCTCCACATCGGCACGGGCGCCTACGTCGAGGCGGGCGATCGCTTCGGGTTCCGTGGCGATGGTCGCCTGGTGATGGGGGGCGGTCGAACCGCGAGCATCACCAACGACTTCGAGGTGCTGGGAGCCTTCTATTACAAGTTCGGCGGCGTGGAGACCAAGCCGGCCGAACCGCCCAAGGAAGACGGAAAGCCGGGCGCGGCGGGCGCGGGCCCGGGCGGCGCGGCGCTCGACAGCGACAACGACGGCGTGACGGACGACAAGGACAAGTGTCCGAAGGAGCCGGAGGACAAGGACGGCTTCCAGGACGACGACGGCTGTCCGGATCCGGACAACGACGGTGACAAGATCGCCGACGCCGACGACAAGTGCCCGATGGAGGCCGGTCCGGCCGAGAACGGCGGTTGCCCGGACAAGGACGGCGATGGTGACGGCATCATGGATCGCCTCGACAAGTGCCCGCTCGAGCCGGAGACCAAGAACGGCTTCGAGGACGAGGACGGTTGCCCTGACAGCGAGCCGGTGCCGGAGACGTTCGCGACCCTCGACGTGAAGTGGAGCGGTGGCAAGGCTGCGATCGACAAGAAGTCCTTCAAGATGCTCGACGAGGTCGTGAAGTTCCTGACCGAGCACGCCACGCTCGTGGTGGAGGTCGGCGGGCACACCGACGCGAAGGGCAAGCACGACAAGAACGTCAAGCTCTCGCAGGATCGGGCGGACGCCGTGCGTGCGTACCTGGTCTCGAAGGGCATCGCAGGCGAGCGCGTCAAGGCCGTGGGGTACGGTCCGGACAAGCCGATCGCCGACAACAGGTCCAAGGTGGGTGCGGCCAAGAACCGCCGCCTCGAGATGAAGGCCCTGCCGCCGATGCCCAAGGCGGCGCCCGAGAAGACCGCGCCAGACGCCAAGGGCGCGCAGTAGCGACCAAAGCCTGTTTTCGCTGTCGCGATCAGGTGTGGGCGGGTGGCTCGGCGATCAGCCGCGCCACCTCGTCCATGAAGGCGTCACACTCGGCGTCGGTCGTGTAGAAGTGCGGGGACATGCGGATGCCGGCGCCGGGGCGGTGGTCGCACAGGAAGCGGCGCTGGTTCAGGCGCCTGGCGACGTCGGCCGAGCCCACGAAGTCGAACACCACGGTGCCGCCTCGCCACAGGTCCTTGCGCGGGCTGCCGAGGCGGTAGCCTGCCGCATCCACGCGCTGGAGCACGCGCGCGGTCTGCCGCAGGGACTTCTCGCGGATCGTGGCGGCCCCGATCTCGCCCACGATCTCGGCGCCCGCGCGGGCCTGGTACATCGCGGCGATGGTCGGCGTACCGGCCACGAAGCGCCACACGCTGGGCGCGTAGCGCTGCTCGGGCATGGTGAACGCAAACGGCGCCTCGTGGCCGAACCAGCCGGTGACGCGCGGTGCGAAGCTCTGCTGCAGGTCCGGGCGGACGTAGAGATAGCCCGCGCCGGGGCCGCCGCACAGCCACTTGACCGAGCCGCCGCAGGCGAAGTCCACGCCGAGGCGCGTCACGTCCACCGGCACGACGCCCGCCGACTGGTACATGTCGAGCACGACCATCGCGCCGACCGCGTGCGCGCGCCGCACGATGGTCTCGGCGTCGGTGATGCAGGAGCTGCGGAAGAGCACGTGCGAGAGCGGCACGAGCAGCGTCTCCTCGTCGATCGCCGCGCACAGCCGGTCGGTGTCGGGGCCGATGCCCTCGGCATCCCCGGGCACGACGATCGGTCGCGCGCCGCGCCGCGCCTCGGCCTGCCAGACGTACGAGACGGTCGGGAACTCGAGCGCGCTGTAGACGATCTTGTTGCGCTTGCCGGTGTAGTCGAGGCAGCTCGCGAGCACGGCCATCACCGCCGAGACGTTCGGCTGCATGATGACGGAGCCCTCGGGGGCGCCGATGATGCGGCCGATGCGGCCCGCCGCCGCGGTGACGGCGGGCAGCCAGTCTTCCCAGGCGACGATGCCTTTTTCGACCCACAGGCGCAGGAACTCCTGCATGTGCTGCTCGGCCGCGCGCGGCATCGCGCCGAGCGAGTGCGAGACCATGTAGGTCGACTGGGTGAGCGCGGGGAACTGCTCGCGCCACGCCAGCAGCGGATCGATCGTGGACGAAGAATTCCGGCTCATCCGTGATACCCCCTGGTGCGGCCTGACGCCTCCATCTGCTCGGTCCACGCCCCGAAGACCTCGTCTCTGACCTCCCACAGCGCCGGGAAGAACCGCTCGCGCATGCCCTTGTCGAGCAGGTCGGAGTACTTGCCCTTGAGCGACGGCGTGCCGACGCCGATCGCGCGATAGACCAGCAGGAGGTGCCGGTGGCGCCAGAACTGGAGGCCCTGATCGTAGTCCATCAGGCCCTCGGCGAGCGCGAACAGCTCGGGGTGCGCCTCGGGCGCCTCGTGGATCTGGCGTAGTGTCACGCCGCGCCGCGCGAGCAGCGCCGCGAAGTGCGGCCAGGTCTCGCCAGGCAGCTGGCACATGCGCTTGAACCCGGGCGACTCCTGGCCGCTGCCGTTGCCGAGCACCTCGCGGATGCGCATGTACGCGCGTGGCGCCATCGTGTCGAGCTGCGACATCTGATCCGTCAGCAGCCTGAAATAGCCGAGCACACGGCGCAGTGTCCCGGTCGCGCGCACCGCCTCGTCCTGCTGCATGAGCCGCTGTACGAGGTGCATCTCGTGGTCGACGAGCTTCATCCACAGCTCGGCGACCTGATGGATCACCTGGAACTGCAGCTCGTCGTGGCAGGAGAGCTCGGCGGCTGGCTTCTGCAGCGCGAGCAGCTCCTCGGTGTGGATGTACTTCTCGTAGTCGGTGAGCGGGCGCGCCATGGCGCGGTTCGTAGCACTTTCGCGGTGCGCGAGAAAGACGGCCCGGATGACGCGATGCGTTGTGTGGCGGCGGGCTTCGGAGCCCCTTATGCTGGCCGGGTGAGCGAGCCGCCCGAGCCTCGGCGAGACGAGGACGCGGCCGGGGGCCAGGGGAGCGAGCCTGCCCCGGGCCAGGTCCTTGCGGAGCGCTGGGAGCTGCTCGAGGTGCTCGGTCGCGGCGGCATGGGGACCGTCTACCGCGCGCGTGACCGCGTCTCCGACGAGGAGGTGGCGATCAAGCTGCTGCGCCCGATCGATGGCTCGGAGGAGATGGTCGAGCGGTTCCGGCGCGAGCTCAAGACCGCGCGTCGCGTGCTGCACCCGGGCGTGGTGCGTCTGCACGACCTCTTCCGCGTGGGCGATCGCCTGGCGCTGTCGATGGAGCTCGTGCCCGGTGAGACGCTGGCGGCGAGGCTCCATCGCGCCGGGCCGCTCGGCCCGAAGGAGCTCGGTGAGCTCGCGCTCGACCTTTCGCGCGCGCTCGCGGCGGCCCACCGCGCGGGCATCGTGCACCGCGACATCAAGCCGTCGAACATCATCCTGTGCCGCGATGGCGGCCGACCGGTGATCACCGACTTCGGTATCTCGCGCATGGCGCACGAGCCGCCTTCGCAGGAGGGGCCTGACGCGGAGCCACCGCTGGCGATTCCGCGCGGTCTCGGCGCGCTCACGCAGACCGGACAGATCCTCGGGACGCCGCTCTACATGGCGCCGGAGCAGTTCGACGGGCGTGCGGTGGGACCGCCTGCGGACGTGTACGCCCTGGGCCTCGTGCTGTTCGAGGCCGCGACGGGCCGCCGTCCACACGATGGCGACGAGCCGGTGGAGCTCCTCATGCAGCGCGTGCAGGCGGACGTGACGCCGCTGGCCGAGCTGCGAGACGACTTGTCCCCACAGCTCGCAGAGGCGGTGGATCGCTGCCTGCGTCGCGCTCCGGAGGAACGCTATGCGAACGCGATCGAGCTGCGCGCCGCGCTGACCGGCGAGGCTGCAGGCACCGAGCACGGCCAGCGGGTGCGGACGCGCGCGCCGGAGGCCCCCGCGGGCCTGCGGAAGGCGCGCACCTTGGTCTTCATCGGGGGGACCCTGGCGGCGCTCGGGGGGCTCGGCTGGTGGTGGACCGGGCGCCTGCCCGGCGCGGACCGGCGGGTCGCCGTGCGCTCGGTGGCAGCGGATGCCGAGCCGTGGCTGGCGTCGGCGGTGCAGCGACTGGCAGAGCGCAAGCTGCGCGCGCGCGAGCCGCGCTGGGAGGTGGTGTCCGAGGGCGAGAACGTCGAGCTCGTGGTCACGGTGCGGCGGGTCGAGCCCGGTGCCGAGGTAGCCGTGCGGTTGGGCCGCCCCGGCCGTGAGCCGGTACTCGTGCGGACGGCGCTGGACACGGTCGTCGCTCGAGCGCTCGACGACGCGCTCGAGCCGGTACGGCACGCGCTCGGGGACGGGCAGGCGCCGCGGCGGCAGGAGGCGCGGGCGGCCGCGCTTGCGGAGGTGGGTGCGCCGAGCGAGGCGGCGCTGCGCGCGTACGACGACGGGATCCGCGCGCTGTTCGGCGCGGTCATCAACGACGTGCCGACGGCCAGGCGCCTGTTCGAGGAGGCCCTGGTGCTGCACCCGGGCTGGGGGCACGCGCTGCTCGGGCTCAACGAGAACCAGCAGGGCGCTTCGGGCCGCGTGGACCTGCCGGCGGCGGACCCACGCGCGGATCCGACCGGCGCGGCGCTGATCGACGCGGCAGCGCTGGTCCGTACGCGCCCGGCGCAGGCCATCGAGGCGATGCGGCGCGTGTGGCAGGCGCACCCGGGTGACGTCATGGCCGGGTTCCTGCTGCATTCGGCGCTGCGAGACGCCATCCGTCTCGACGAGTCGCTGGCCGTCCTGCGCCGGATGCACGAGCAGCGGCCCGATCTCCAGTTCGGCGCGAACCTCGCGAGCGCGCTGCGCGCCGCGGGACGATCGAGCGAGGTCCCCCCGCTGGTCGAGCGCTGGATCGCGCTCGCCCCGGAGAGCGAGCAGGCGCTGGCGGCGCAGGCGCTCGATCGTCTCGAGCGCGGCGAGCTGCGCGACGTCGAGCGCGTCGCGCGCGATCTGCTCCTGCTCTACGGCGAGGCGCCGCACCGCCTCGAGCTGCTCGCCGATACGCTCATCGCGGCGAGCCGTCACGGCGACGCGCGCGCGGTGGCCGACAAGCTCATCGCGCTCGGCGGGGACGCGGCCGCCGCGGGGCGCTTCCGCCACGGCGTGGTGGCGGTGCTCGAGGGCCGGTTCTCGGCGGCACGCGAGGCCTTCGAGGCGGTGCGGCGCGATCGCGGCAGCGAGTACCGGGGACTGGTCTACGCGAGCGCGGGACTCTCGCTCGCGCTTGGTGATCGCGTGGCGGCGGCGGCCGAGACCCGCGCCCTGGCCGCGGCCGCGCGAGCGCGCGGGGAGGAGCAGCGGGCACGCACCACCGCGCTCGAAGCGGCGCTCATCGCGTCCGAGGGGCGCGAGTGTCCGGCGATCGAGCCCGCGCTCGCCGGGCTCCCGCCGGCGGAGCGGGCGATGGTGCAGCGGCGCCTAGGACGCCTGGCGGCCGAGGTCGGCTGCCTGCCGTGCGGACCCGTGGTGTCGGCGGGGCTCGCGCCCGTGGAGTCAGACCCGCTGTCTCTGCACTGGTTCGCGCGCTGCGCGATGCGGCGGCGCCAGTGGACGCTTGCCGAGGAGGCCCTCTCGCGCCTGACGCGCGTCCGGAGCTCGAGCGAGGACGAGCAGTTCTCGCCGGCCCACGCGGTCCTCGCGCGCGCGGATCTCTCCGCCGTGCTGGAGGCCGAGGGACGCCCGGAGGATGCCAGGCTCGTGCTCGAAGACTTCCTCGCGCACTGGGGCAAGAGTGACCGGCCGATCGCGGCAGTGGAGGACGCGCGGCGGCGGTTGCCCACGCTGCGCGGGCGGTTCTCGCGGTAGCCCGACCATGCGGGGGACCTCCGGCGCCCTACTTCTCGCAGGGGCGGAACGTGCGCTCGCGCAGATGCGTCACCACGGCCCAGAGCGGCTCGCCGACCGGGTGGCGCGGCACCTCGTGCTCGTCGATGGCGTACACGTATCGCAGCTCGATGTTGACGGGCTCGTCGGGCTCACCGCCGAGCGTTGCCAAAGGGAGGCGGCCACTCCAGCCGCCGCCCGCGGGCAGCGTCGTGTCCTCGATCAGACGCTTGCCACCCTCGGGCGCGGGC
This sequence comes from Myxococcales bacterium, assembly GCA_023248855.1. Classification (GTDB taxonomy): domain Bacteria; phylum Myxococcota_A; class Polyangia; order JAHFDS01; family JAHFDS01; genus JAHFDS01. The sequence goes on along the minus strand of JAHFDS010000101.1, from coordinate 5,270 downwards.
GCGAACTTCCGGCCGAACGAGAGCTCGAACACTCCCTCGGGCGTGCTCGAGCGCCACGCGCGGAGCAACACGTGGCGGTGCACGTCACCGGTCGGAACGTGGTGACCACCCGCGATGTTGTCCACCGCGAGCTCGAGCGTGCCCGCGCGATCGCACACCGACAGGCGTAGCGCGCGGGCCAGCATCGCGGGGTCGTGCGCGCCCGGGTAGGCATGCAAGCCGGGGCCTGCTGCGTGGCAGGCACGGCAGGCGCCTGGCCTTGCTCGCTGCGGACCGCGGAGGAACTGCGCCACCGTGTCTTGCATCGGCACGTCGTGAAAGCCCACGACGCGCGCCCCTTCGAGCTTGGGGAAGCCGAACTGGTGGCAGCCCGCGCAGAAGGCGGGCCCGGTCATCTCCGCCACCACTTCCACGTCGTGCGGCGAGCGCGGACGCTTCGTCGCGGCGAGGATGCGCGGGCCACGCACGTGGCACGCCGCGCAGGTCACGCCCTCGGCCGCCAGAGGCCCACCCCGCCTCGTGCGCGCGATCTCCGCTGCTTGTTCGTCGAGCGGCGCGTGACAGTGCACGCACCAGTCGAGCGGACGCTGCTGGTACTCACGCTGGAAGATCCCGTTCGTCCACGCCTGCGCGTGGCGGCTCGCGACCCACTCCTTGTGCATTGCACCATGGCAGCGCCCGCACATGGCGGCCGAGACCTCGGCCATCGGTCGCCCGGGGGCAACCGGCTCGAGACCCTTCGAAAACAGGGGCGCCAGCCAGACCAGCGCCCCGGCGATGGCCGGCTGGAGCGGGGCCACAGGTGTCAGCGCGCGGCAACGCCCTCGGCGGCCTCGACGTGGGTGGTGCCCGCGTACAGGCCGTAGCGCGTGCCGCCGGCAACCTTGGCCTCTTCACCCTGGCCCTTCCAGTCGATCACGGTCGTGCCCTCGCGCGACACCGCCGTGTCGAGCCGGCCGTCGTCGTCGTAGACGAGCAGCTGCGGGTAGGCGACGTTGGCGCTGCCGTCGCGCGCCTCGACTCTGGCGCAGCGCACAACGAACAGGGCGCTCAGGCGCTCCTTGCCGCGCGCATCCTTGATCCGCTCCGCCCAGGCGAAGTCGTGGGGCCTCTCGTGGTGGCACGCCGGGGCCTTTGCTGTGAGCGCCTCTGCCAGCGTCACCTCCGGCTTGCGCTCGAACACCGACACCTGGTCCGCGCGCAGGTAGCCCAGGGTCCCGGCTTGCGCGAGCTCGAGCGCGTCGCCGCAGCCGCCCTCGAAGCAGGCGTGCAGGCCCGGCGTGCACAGGCCATCGATCTGCGGCAGCGGTCGCTTGTCGAGCGCGCTCGCGGTGACGGGTGACAACCCGACGAACCTGCGCTCGAGGAGTCCGCGCGCGCGCCCGAGCATGGCGGGGTGACCTGCGCCCCGTTTCTCGGCGACAGTCAGGGAGTTGCGCAACATGCACAGCGCCTCATCGAAGGGGCACTCGGGGACCTCGAGGGCCTTCTCCTCGCGCCGTGTCGTTCGGTATTGGGAGGCGATTGGCATGCGCTGCTTCGCCGCGGTCCTGAACGCCTGCGCCGCGGCCAGGCGCTCCTTCTTCCAGGCGCGCACCTGCTCCGCCTTCTGCTTCTCGAACGCCGGATTCTCGCGCGTGGTGGCGGTGACGAACACCTGCGCATCGGAGATGCAAAGGTCCTCGTACTTCTTGCCGGCGTACACCGCCGCCACCTTGAGCTCGATCGCCGCGAGCGCCCCGGCCGGCTGCTCGACCACGAGATCCTGCCAGTCCTGCTGGTCGGCGAGCGGCAGGGTCTGGGTGGTGCCCGACGGCAGGAGCTTGACCTCGACGCTCTTGGCGCGCGCGTTCGCAGAGAACAGCGCTGGTGACTTCTGGTAGCCGTTGCGCACGCGCAGTCGCACGCGGGACGCGCCCTCCATGTAGGTGACGCGCATGCGCACCCAGCTGCCGACACCCGCACCACGCTCGCCCTCGACCCACGCCGTTTTCGGGTCGTCGTCGACCAGGTACAGCGGGTGGTAGTTCTCCTGAAACTTGTTCCAGTCGTTCCACAGGAACGAGCTCGCCTCGACCGATGCCGGGTGCAGGCGCCTTTCCGTGGGTGCGGCGAGCAGCGTGGCGGACAGCGCGAGGGCGAGCGCGGGAAGCATCCCGGGATTGTACGATCATCCGATGGCCGAGCCGACGTGGTACTAGGTCCGGATGCCGATCGAGACAGGTGACACGATGCCCGACGGGGTCGGAGACGTCCTCGTGTGCTTCGAGTGTGAGGCGGAGATGAAGGTCAAGCCCGGCCAGACCGTGCCCGCGTGCGAGCACTGTGGCGGGACCGAGTTCGAGCCCAAGGGCAAGACCGACTGAAGAGCTAGACAGAGCCCGCGCCAGCGCTCTGGGTCCGGTCCCGGTCCGGGTCCCCTTCCCGGTCCCGAGCGTCCGGCTCCTCGACCGCAGCGGCTGAGCCAGCTCGAATACCGGACTCGGATCGGGACCGGGAGCGGGAGCGGGACCGGCTTCGGATGGCGCCGGATCAATGCGACTCTGTTCAGAGCCGCGCGAGGATGGCGTCGGTCGCCTCCCGCGTGCCTTGGGTCCCCGGGGCGCCCGCGGGCAGGCCGAGGACGTCGAAGGTCCGCAAGGCACCGTCGACCATCGCGCGGTTGATCGCTGTCCGCACGCGCTCCGCGCGCTCCGCCTCGCCCAGGTGATCGAGCAGCATCGCCGCGGCGAGGATCGCGGCCACGGGGTTCGCGACCGGGGGGGCGTGGGCGCCGTACCTGGGGGCCGAGCCGTGAACGGGCTCGAACACGGCGCAGGTGTCCCCGAGGTTCGCGACGGGTGCGAAGCCGAGACCGCCGACGAGGCCCGCGCAGGCATCGGACAGGATGTCACCGACCAGCGCGCTCGCCACGAGGACGTGGAAGTCCTCGGGTCGGCGCTGTAGCAGCAGCACCTGCGCGTCGATGTTGGTGCGCTGGATCGTGATGCCGGGGTGCTCGGCCCTTGCGGCCTCGGCGGCTTCCAGCATCAGGGAGGCGGTCTCGGTCATGACGCCCCATTTGTCGCATAACGTGACGCGATCGAATCCATTCGCCTTTGCGAATGTGAAGGCGGCGCGGGCAGTGCGGAGCGCGGCGGCGCGGGTCACGACCCGGACGGAGATGGCGAGGTCGTCGGGGGCGACGGCCGAAAACGGCGCGAAGCTCGGGTGCGCCGCGAGCTCGGTGCGCAGGCTCTGCGGCGGCGCGCGCCATTCGACGCCGGCGTAGTGACACTCGGTGTTCTGCACGAACAGTGTCAGGTCGACCTCGGGGCTCTCGATCGCTCCCGCCACGCCGCGGCGGACGAAGGCGCGCGGGTGACCAGGCATCGAGCGGCACGGCCGCACGGCGGTGTGCAGATCGAGCGCGCGGCGGATGCGCAGGACCGGGCTCTGGTAACGGGGCGGCGGCGTGCGGGCGCGCAGCGCGGGTGCGAGCTCCTTCAGGGCTTCGGCGTGCGGCTTGGACGTGGTGGCGCCGTAGAAGCCGAGGCCGTACATGCGCAGCATCTCGAGGGTGCGCTCGGGGAGCGCGTCTCCGTCGCGCAGCCAGCAATCCCAGCCGACCTCCGCGGGGACGTAGTAGGCAGAGAACCCGGTCGCCTCGAGCACCCGGAGCGCCTCGGGTACCACGTGCCGGCCGATGCCGTCGCCGGGCATCACCACCACGGTGCGCCTCATGCATTCCTCCGGCGCAGGGCCGCGAGCAGCGGGTCCGGGATCGCGCGGGCCCCGAGGTGCAGCGGCGCGGGGGCGACGTGCAGGCGGCGCATCGCATCGTAGTGTGCACGCGCCGCGGTCGTGGAGACGAGGCCCAAGGTCGAGGGCAGCGCGGGCTCGGCTCCGAGCAACAGGCCCTCGGCGCGGCACCCTGGCATCGCGCGCGCAAAGCGCTCGAAGAGGCGGGCCAGCACGGGCGCCGGCACGGTCAGCTCCGGGGTCGCCGTGGGCTCGCCGTCTAGCGCGAGGGCGCCGCCATCGACGCAGACCACGTCGCGTAGGGCCTCCATGCGCGCGAGCGCGGCGGCGGGGTCGAGCAGGGGCGGCATGGAGTCGTCCACCACCATCGCGCCGGGGCGCAACCACGCGGGATCGACGAGCCCACCCTGGCTCGCGGCGCCGAGCACGAGGTCGAGCTCGCCTAGCACCTTCTCCGACGCGGTCGCGATGCGCCCGGAGATCCCGAGCGTGCGCGCGGCCAGGGCGCGCTCCGCGGCGCCGTGCCGGTCGGCGCGCTCCACGAGGGTGAGCGCGCGTGGCGGCCCATGCAGGGACACGAGGAGCGCGAGCGACGCCTGGCCGATGGAGCCGAACCCGATCACGCCGAGGTGGAGCGCGCCCAGCGCGCGGCCGGTGCGGGCGAGCAGCGCCTCGGTGGTGCGCACCACGGCGGCGACGGTGGCGGCGTGGCCCGTGGAGAGGCGGAGCGCGTCGCCGAGCGGCCCCTCGCGCTCGAGGATCCGCGCGATCGCCGCGCCGTGCTGGGTCCACGAGCCGAGCAGGCCCGCGAGGGTGACCGCGCGCGCGCCGGCAGCCGCGAGCCCGCGAGCCGCGTCTGCGCACAGCGTGGCCAGCGCCTCCTCGGGCATGACCGCCAGCGTGTCCGCTGAGTGGGGCAGGAGCACCACGCCGGTCGTGCCGAGCCGGGTCGTGGTCGCTTCGACGAGGCGGGGTGAGGGACCGAGCAGGCGCGCCATGGTGCTGGCGACGGCCTCGGCGGGCAGTCCCAGCAACGGCGCGAGCGCGGGGGCGGAGGGCAGGTAGGCGACCAGGCCCGCGTCGAGCGCTGGGGGCCAGATCGAATCCATTCGCATCGGCGGATGTGATCGGTGCGGCGCCGAGAGCTCCTCCAGCTCGGCCAGCGTCGCGTCGAGCAGCGCGGCGCGGCTGACGAGGGGGGCGGTGCCGCCGAGCTGGACGCGCGATGTGCGCTCGCACAACGCGCCGAGCAGGAGCGCGGTGTCGGTCGCTCCTGCGTCGAAACCGAGGTGCGCGGCTGGCAAGTCGAGCGCCACGCGCGCCGACGGATCGAGCGGGCCGAGCGCCGAGAGGTCGAGGAAGCTGACGAAGCACGCCACGCCCGGTGGCCAGGGTGAGCCAGCGTGGCGGGGCACGGCCGCCAGCAAGGCCGCGGGGCCCGAGGGGGCGTGCTGCCGCGCCGCCGCGATCGCCTCGGCGACGCGGGCCGCGTGCTGCTCGGGTGCGGCGACGCCGAGCGAGACGCGCAC
>JAHFDS010000004.1:95594-97924 GCA_023248855.1 Myxococcales bacterium | reverse complement strand
CGAGCAGCAGCCGTCCGAGCAGATCCTGGAGGTGGGCCGAGTTCGGCGCGCGCAGGAGGCCGTCTCGCAGCGCCTGCGCCGACGCGACCGGGTCGCCGTCGTTGAGCCGGAAGGCCGCGAGCGCCGCCCAGGCGTCTCCGAGGTCCGGCGCCAGCTCGACGGCGCGCGCCGTCAGCTGGCGCGTGCGCTCGCGCACGGCGGCGCGGTCGCCCTCGCCGAAGAACACCATCCGCACGTGCGCCATCGCGCAGCCCGCCAGGATCTTGGCGTCGTTCGGGGCGAGCGCGAGCGCGCGCTCGAACAGCGCCGAGGACGGGACCCCCGACAGGTGCCACGTCCGCCAGTACTCGGTCCTGGCCCGCAGGTAGAGCTCGACCGCGGCGGGATCGGTCGGCGCCTTCCGCTCGAGCGACGGCAGCTCGGTGGCGAGCGCGTCGGCCATCGCCCGCGCCGCCTGGTCCGTCACGACCAAGAGGTCGTTGAGCGGAGCGTCGAAGCGGCCCGCCCACAGCTGGAAGCCGTCCTCGGTGCCGATGAGGCGGAGGCTCAAGCGCAGCGAATCGCCGAGCCGGCGCACCGAGCCTTCGGCCACCACCTGCACGCCGAGCTCGCGGCCGAGCTCGCGCGCGTCGGCGCGCCCCTTGTGCTGCGCCACCACGCCGCGCGGCCGCACCCGCAGCCCCCGCGTCATCGACAGCGTGTCGATGAGGTCGTCGGTCAGGCCATCGGCGACGTAGTCGTCCTCGGGCGGCCCCGCGTTGCGAAGAGGTACGACCGCCACGGTCTTGCTGAACACGGCGGGCCGCGGCACCTCGGGCGCCCGCGCCGACGGCGCGGGTCCCGACGCGTTCGGCGCGAGCGGCCCCGTCGGGGCGCGACTGAGCGCCGCCGCCAGGGCCACGGCGACTTCCTCGGCCGAGGCGAAGCGATCCGCCGGCGACTGCGCCATGCACCGCATGACGACGGCCGCGGTGGCGGCGCTGACGGTGGGGTTGCGCAGGCGGGGGCTCGGCGGCTCCGTGAGATTCGCGCGCATGGCGAGCAGGCCCATCAAGGAGTCCCCACGGAACGCGGACTCGCCGGTCACCATCTCGAACAGCACCGCGCCGAGCGCGTAGAGATCGGCGCGGTGATCGACGCGCGTGCCCACCTGCAGCTGCTCCGGCGCCATGTAGGCCGGCGTCCCCACGACGCCCCCAAAGGCCGTGCCTCCGCCGTCGCGGTGCGCGTGCGCGATGCCGAAGTCCGTGACGACGACGCGCCCGTCCCTTCCGATGAGGATGTTCTCCGGCTTGAGGTCGCGGTGCACCACGCCCGCCGCGTGGGCGGCGGCGAGCGCCGCGCAGATCGGCTCGGCGAGTGGCAGCAAGGCCTCCCCCACGAGCGCGCCCTTGTCGGCGAGGAGCGCCGCCAGCGACTGCCCCTCGACGAGCTCCATCGTCAGGAAGCGCTCGCCCTCGTGCTCGCCGATGTCGAACGTGCGCGCGACGTTCCTGTGCGTGACCCGGCGGGCCAGGCGCACCTCCTGGCGGAACCGCTCGAGCGCCTGCGGCTGCGACGTCCATTCGGGGCGCAGCATCTTGAGCGCCACCACCTCGCCGAGCTCGGCGTCGCGCACGCGGTAGACGGCGCCCATGCCGCCGGAACCGACGAGGCCCAGGATCTCGTAGCGGTTGGCGAGCCGCCGCGCCGCGCTCCAAGACGGCGACGCCACCTCGTCGCACGCCGCCGGGAGCTCCCCGTTGGCCAGCGTCTCGTCGAGCCCGATCCGTCCGGGGTCCACCATGCCTCGCCGAGCAGATCATACCCGCGTCCCGGCCGATGTCGTCACAATGAGCGGGCTCGTCGCAATACCCGATCGATCAGGGACGCGCGCGGTAGAAACCGATCTCGCCGGACTGCTGATCGAACAGATAATCGAAGTCAGCGAGCAGCATTCGCCCCGTGTTGATGCTGAACCCGCCCGCCATCCGGACCTGCACCTGGCGAGGCGCATCGGCGGCGCCGGTCACGAACGCGTAGCGCAGCGCCGAGTCGTCCTCCGGTGCCGAGATCGTCAGCGCGACGCCTGCGGGCACCATCGTGATGCCCGTCGCCAAGAGGCCGCCCAGGGTCGGATCGCGCGGCCCCCACAGCAGACAGTCGGCCACTCCGGTGTCGACCAGCAGCGGCCCGCAGGCACGATAGGCGCCCGCGGTGAGGCAGCCGACCGTAGAGGACCGCAGCCATTGACCGCTGATGCTCGGATCCGGCGCCAGCGGAATCCGTGTGAACCCGGCGCCGCCGTCGGGCGTGATGCCGAGGACGATGCGCGCGGCGGGGTGGGTGGA